>NZ_JAIUKC010000114.1:0-43258 GCF_020177435.1 Saccharopolyspora sp. 7B
CCCACCTCCCCACCGCCACCCGAAGACCTCGAACGCGCCGTCCACACCATCGTCCGGCACCTGCACCAGGAGCTGGGTCGCCGCGCTAGTCGACGACGGCGGGGAGCGGCGGCAGCTGGTGGATCTCGCCCGCCTCGTGCAGGCGCAGGAAGGCGTCCACCACGCCGGGGTCGAACTGCGTGCCGCTGCCGTCGCGCAGCTCCTGCACCGCCTCGTCCACGGTGAGGGTGCGCCGGTACGGCCGATCGGCGAGCATCGTCGCCCACGCGTCGCACACCGACACGATCCGCGCCTCCAAGCGGATCTCCTCGCCGCGCAGCCCCAGCGGATAGCCCTTGCCGTCCCAGCGCTCGTGGTGCTGGCGCACGATCTCGGCGATGTCGTCCAGGTCAGGCACCGCGCGCACCAGCCGGTAGCCGTGGTCGGGGTGCTCGCGCAGCAGCGCCCATTCGGCGTCGTCGAGCGCGGCGGGTTTGCCCAGCACCGACGCCGGGATCACGATCTTGCCGACGTCGTGCAGCCGTCCCGCGAGTTCCGCGTCCTGCACGGTGCCCGCCGCCGCACCCATGGCCTCGCACACGATCCGGGCGTAGGAGCCGACGGCGCGGCCGTGCGAGTGCGAGGACAGGTGCCGGTCGACCAGGTCGCTGACGGCGTGCAGGTAGCCCAGCGAGGCGGTGTGCTCCGACGCCGAGCCGGGCCGGTCGCCGACGGAGATCCGGTCGCGGCCTTCGGCCTTCGCCGCGTACAGCGCGCGGTCGGCGGCGGCGACGATGCGCACCGGGTCGTCCTGGTGGCCGTCGGCGAGGGCGGCTCCGACGGAGGTGGTGACCGCGATGCTCGCCCGTTCGGCGCGGGCGACGGGTTCGCGGGCGATCGCGTTCCGCAGCCGTTCGGCGATCGCGGGCACGTCCTCCGGTGCGACGTCGGTGGCCAGCAGCGCGAACTCCTCGCCCCCGTAGCGGGCCAGCACGTCACCTTCGCGGACCACCGCGCGCAGCCGCGCCGAGACCTCCAGCAGCACCCGGTCCCCGACGGGGTGCCCGTACCGGTCGTTGATGGCCTTGAAGTGGTCGATGTCGGCGATGAACACGGCGAGCCGGGTGCGGGTGCGCCCCGCCCGCGCCAGTGCTTTCGGCAGTTCCGCCTCGAAGTACCGGCGGGTGTGCAGCCCGGTGAGCGAGTCGGTCACCGCGAGCCTGCGCTGCTCGGAGACCATCACCACGAGCCTGCCGAGGGTGAGCAGGAACAGCACCGCGCACGCCACCGCGATCGCGTTCACCGAACCTTCGGACACCCGCGAGTTCTCCAGCACCAGCACGCCCGGTGCGATGAGCGAGGCGGCCGCGAGCATCGTGACCCGCAGCGGGCTCAGGTTCAGGTCCTTGCCGGGTCCGGCCTGGGCCACCGCCGCCATCGTCGGGTGCAGCCCGGCGGCGCCGAGCGCGATGTTGCCTGCCAGCCACAGCACGTCCAGGAAGTTGCCTGCCGCGTAGCTTCCGTCGATGCGTTGCAGCACGTAGATCGAGTCGGCACCGAGGAACGCCAGCAGGTTGGCGACCAGCAGGAAGAACGCCGGCGGCCGCGGCCCGGGGTCGAGCAGCAGCCGCAGCCCCACCGCCAGCAGCGCCAGGTCCAGCACCGGGTACGCCACGTACGCCGAGGTCGTCAGCGTCGACTCGTCCGCACTGGTCAACGGCTGGATCAGGTACAGCCAGGACAGCAGCGCCGCCGCCACGCCCAGCACGGTCGCGTCGATCAGGCTCGGCAGGTCGCGCCGCGGCGCGCGGGCCCGGATCAGCAGCAGCACCCCGGCGACGATCAGCGGGTAGTGCGACAGGTACAGCACGTCGGCCACGAACGGGAACGTGGTGATGCCCAGCAGGTAGTGCGCGGTGTAGAAGCTCGCGTCGGCGAAGAAGTACACGGTCTGGCTGGCGGCGATCAGCAGCCACGCCAGCTGCCACCGCGGCCGGTACCGGCGCACGCCCAGCAGCAGCGCCGGAACGGCGGAGGCGCTGATCCCGCAGTACAACACGATGCGCAGCGCACCGGTGCCGTCGACGCCCGCGAGCGCGAAGTAGACCAGCGCGACCAGCGCGCAGCCGATCAGATAACCCGGCCATCCGAGGCCGCCGAACGTCCGGCGGACGGTGCTGATCATCGGTGCCTCTCCACTCGGGACCCGGCCGATCGGCGACGCGTCCGCGTCGGTTCCGCGCGGTGCGGAGCGGGCCCGCCGAAGATCGGCACCACCTTAGTGGCGCGGTCCCGGCCCGGGGAACACGTGGCTCGTGGCCGGAATCCGCACGCGCCGGTGCGCGATGTGGACGGTCCGCCGCCGTGGACGGTTCGTCCGAGCGATGATCGTCCCGCCCGGGTGCGGTGCACAGTGGACCCACCGCTGCACGGCGATCGTGGGGAAATTCCTCACCGCCGGACGCTGCCGCGGCCCGTGACGGGGCCCGGCGGACCGGCGCGGCGCGCAAGGGGGAGCCGCGGCACCCCCGAACCCTCGGGAGCGCCGCAACGAGTGCGGACGCCGACCTCCGCGATCAGGTCAGCGCGCTCGGATCCGCGGGCACGTCCACCGCGTGCTCGCGCAGCGCGCTCAGCGGCACCACCTCGATGGCCTTCGCGTGCGTGGCGGCCAGCAGCACCGGCGGCGCCGCTCCCGCCGAGTACGCCTCCAGCCAGCGCGACGCGCACACGCACCAGCGGTCACCCGGCTGCAACCCGGCGAACCCGTGCTCGGGGCGCGGCGTCACCAGGTCGTTGCCCGTTTCCTGCTGCTGCACCAGGAATTCGGTGGAGACCACGGCGCACACCGTGTGCTCGCCGACGTCCTCCGGCCCGGTCGAGCAGCATCCGTCGCGGTAGAAACCGGTGAGCGGGTCGGTGCCGCAGGGCTCCAGCTCGCCACCGAGAACGTTGCGATCGGTCGTCATGAGGGCACCTTCACTCCAACACCTGGACGCCGGTCCGGGCCGGCACCTCAGGCCCGGAACCCGATGAGGTTCCAGTGTGGCGAGAACAGCGGTATCCGTCCAGTGGCCGCGGCGGTCTAGCGGGGCATCCTGCGCCAGATCGGGCGCGGTACGTAGCGCAGCACCCCGAACAGCACCCGCAGCGCGAACGGCACCCACACCTCCACCCGGCCCCGGCGCAGCGCCTTCGCGGCGGCGTCGGCGACCTGGCCGGGCGTGCTGGAGAACGGTGCCGGGGACATGCCCTCGGTCATCCGCCCGACGACGAACCCGGGCCGCACCACCAGCAGGTGGACGCCGCTGCCGGCCAGTGCGTCGGCGAGGCCGGCGGCGAACCCGTCGAGCCCGGCCTTCGCCGACCCGTACACGTAGTTGGCCCGCCGCACCCGCACCCCGGCGACGGAGGAGAACACGACCAGGCGGCCGCGGCCCTGGGCGCGCATCAGGTTCGCGAGGTGGGTGAGCACGGAGACGTGCGCGACGTAGTCGGTGTGCACGATCGACACCGCGTGCTCGGCGTCCTGCTCGGCCCGCTCCTGGTCGCCGAGGATGCCGAAGGAGACGATCACCTCGTCGAGCGAGCCGTGCCGCGCGGTGAGCTCGTCCAGCAGCGGGCGGTGCGATCCGAGGTCGTCGGCGTCGAACTCGACGCGTTCCACCGCCACCGCACCCGCTTCGCGCAGCCGCGCCTCCTGCTCGTCGAGGTCGCCGCTGCGGCGCGCGGCCAGGACCACTTCGCGGTTGCCGTCGCCGACGAGGCGGGCGGCCAGTTCGACACCGATCTCGCTGCGGCCGCCGAGGACCAGAACCGTGGAGCTCATGGCCGATCAGTGTGCCCGAGGGGTTCAGCGCAGCTCGGGTGAGGGGGTGAGGCCGCCGCGGCAGAACGCCACGACCTTCTCCCGCAGCGCACCGTCGGACACGGCGGCCACGGCGTCGTGCCCGGCGTCCACCTCGAGGTACCGCAGCGCGGGCCCGGACAGCGCCGGTCCGGCCAGCTGGTGGCGCAGCGACCTGGCCCGGTCCACCGGCACCAGCTCGTCACCGGTGCCGTGCACCAGCAGCACCGGTGCCGTGTTCGCCGCGGAGGCGCGTGCCAGTTCGTCGCCTTCCACCAGCAGCGGCGCCAGCGCCGCGCACGCCGACCACAGGCCGGGGGTGCTGCCCGCGGCCTGCAGGGCGAGCCGCCCGCCGTGCCCGCCGCCGAGCAGGACCGGCCCGGGCAGCCCGGCGCGCTGCGAGCGCAGGTGGTGCCCGAGCGAGATCACCCCGGCGAGGTCCGGCCCGCCCCACCGGCCGCCGTCGGACCGGCGGTTCGGCGCGATCACGGCCACCCCGACCGACGCCAGGTCCTGGAACAGCGGGTGGAACTCCCAGCGCCACAGCTCGCCTTCGGTGTGGTGCAGCGCGAGCACCACGTGGTCGCAGGTCCGCCACTTGGTGCCGCCGTAGACGACGGCCTCGATGCCGCCGCCGAGGCGCAGCAGGTCCGCGGAGGCCCACGGCGGCAGCTCCGGGCCGGCCTCCTCGGGCAGCGCCGAGCAGGAACCGCTCGGCGACACCGTGACCAGCGTCGGCGGCCGCGCGGGCGAGGAGAACGGCACCCGCACCGTCTTGCCGTTCAGGTGCGCCCGGTCGCCGGTGCGGCCCGGCGGCAGGGTCAGCGCGGTCAGCTTGTCCTCCCGCGGCGCGTAGAGGTCGAGCGCCGACAGCGCGCCCGATTCCCGCCGCAGCAGCACCCGCTGCCCGCCGTCGTCGACGGTCAGCGGGATGTGCGTCGGGCACAGCCGGTCCGGGAACCGGACGCTGCCCGCCCCGTCCAGCAGCACCCAGCCGACCCGGTCCGCGCCGCTGGAGGTGGAGCGCACCAGCAGCAGCTTGGACCGCTGGTGGTGCAGCAGGATCCGGTCGTCGCTGCTGGGGGACAGCGAGAACAGCGGTTGCCACGAGCCGCGCCGCAGATCGGCCAGCACCCCTTCCACGGCCTGCCCGGGCCGGGTCAGGTTCAGCGCCAGCAGATCCGCGTCGGTGTCGAGCCACACACCCCCAGTGGCGGCACCGGGCAGCCGCACGAGTGGCTCGACACCGGGCGGGCCGTCGGTGAGTCGCCAGACGGCCGTTCGTTCCGGGTCCTCCTGCGCGACCAGGAAGCCCAGTTGCGCCGCCGACGGGCTCGGCAGCAGGTAGCCGTCCGCGGCGCGCACCTGGCCGACGATGTGCGCGCGCGGTGCGGACGGGTCGACGAGTTCCAGTTCGGCGAGTCCGCCGCCGCGGTTCACCAGCAGCAGCACCCGGCCGTCACCGAGCGGCAGCACCTGGGCACGCGGGTCGACACCGGAGTCGGTGTGGATGAGTTCCGGTTCGCCGCGGACCTTCCCGGGCAGCTGGCCGAAGCGGCGGGCGCGCAGCGAGTGCGGCCGGGGGCCGCGCGGGGCGAACGACCACAGCTCCAAGGTCGAGACCTCGGCGCTGGTGCGGATGCACGCGATCTCCCGGCCATCCGGGGAGAAGCCGAAGTTCGACCTGGACACGGCGGACGTGGCCGGCCGGATCGGTGCGGGTGCGCTCATGAGCACCCCGGGAGGGCGGATTGCACTCCGCGAGAGTAGGAAACCGCAGTTCAGGGCGGTTTAGGGTTTCCTTAGAGGTGAGCCTGTATCACCCGTCCCGGGCAGGATCCTCACTCGGAGGTGTCAGCCGGGCGGCGAGTTCCGGGAACGCCGGGGAACGGGCGCGGATCGATGGAGATCTCCTCCATCCGCTTGCGGTAGAGCTCGTAGCGCCGCCGCGCCTCGCCGAAGCGTTCCGCGCGCAGCAGGGTGGCGACCAGGTCGAGGTGCGCCTCCTCGTCGTACTGGTCGTCGCGCAGCAGCCGCAGCGCGAACCGCGCCACCCGGTCGGTGTCGCCCTCGTCGCGGGAGCGCCGGGTCAGCGCCCGCAGCAGCGCGGCGTGCGTGGTGCGCAGCTCGTCGGCCAGCGCGTCCGCCCACTCCTGGTACGGGTCGTCCTCCAGGAAGTCGCCGGTGTAGGCGGCCTCGGCGTCCAGCAACAGCGCGGTCGCGGCGGGGGAGTCCTCGCGGTCGGCCTGCAACGCCCTGTCGGCGAGGGCGAGGAACGATTCGACGTCGATGCGCACGCACCTCGGGTCGAGACCGACCGTGCCGGTCTCGCTGGTGCGCAGCACCGATCCCGCGGCCGGGCCGGACGTGGCCAGCACGTCGCGCACGGTGGACAGCAGCACCGAGAGCCGGTTGCCCGCGCGTACCGGGTCCACCTCCGGCCACAGCAGTTCCATCAACTCTTCGCGGCGCATCGGGCGCCGCTTGGCGACGAGGATCTTCAGCAGGTCGCGGGCCTTGCGGGACTGCCAGGCCGCGCGCGGCACCGGCACCCCCGCGTGCTCGATCCGGAACACGCCGAGCGCGCGCAGCAGGACCGGCGGCGCCAGCCGGGCGACCGCGGCCAGCGGGCCGGCGGCGGCGCGGGCGTCGGGGGCGGCACCGTGCTCCAGCAAGGTGCGTTCGGCGAGCTCGGCCACCGCGCCCGCCCCGCCGGGCGCCGGGGCCAGGCGGTGGCGCAGCAGCAGGGCCTGCGCCTCGTCGAAGGCGAAGCCGCCGTCGCGCCAGATCTGCACCGCTTCGTCCAGCGCGGGCCCGTGCACCAGCGGATCGGTGGCGGTGACGGCGGTGAGCGCGAGCGCTTCGGCCAGCCCCGGCTCGTCCCCGCGGGCGCGGGCCTGCTCGGCGGCGAGCGCCGCGTCCGCCCTGGCCGGTTCCGCGTCCCCCGCCTCCCAGGAGATCCAGCCGCGGGTGAGCAGCGCGCGCACCTCGTGCAGGTGTTCGCCGAGGTCGATGGCGCGCTGGGCGAGCAGCCGGGCGCGCGCCGGGTCGTCGGCGGCGCGGGTGCGGGCGAGCCCGACCAGCGCGGAGCTCGTCGCGAGCACGTCGCGCGCCGGTTCGGCCAGCGACAGCGCCTCCTCGTAGGCGGAGCGGGCGCGTTCGAGCCTGCCGCGCAGGCGGTGCACGTCGCCGCGCACGCACAGCGGCCACGCGAGGAACCCGGTGCCGAAGCGGCCGAACACCTCGCAGGCCGCGTCCACCGCGACGGTCGCCTCGTCGAACCTGCCGAGCCTGGTCAGCGCGTGGGCGCGCTGGGTGAGCGCGTGCGCGCGCAGCAGCGGGTCGTGGTGCTGCTCCGCCGTTCGCAGCGCCGCGTCGGCCTGCGCCAGCGCCGCGCCGGGTTCGCCGGATTCGGTGCGGTGCAGCGCGCGCAGCACGTGCAGCCTGCCGAGGTGCGCGTCGGCGGCGTTGTCCGCGGCGGCGAACCACGCGGTGCGCGCCGCGCGCTGGTCGCCGCGGGCCGCGGCGAGCACGGCACCGGCGAGCGCGGCGACCGGTGCGGTGCGCGGGTGACCGCGCTGCTCGGCGATGTCGGCGGCCCGCCGCGCCTCCCGCTCGCCGCGGGCGGTGTCGCCGGTGAGCCGGTGCGCCAGCGCGGCGGTCGCGTGCAGCCGCACTTCGTCGGCCGGATCGCCCGCGGTGCCCGCGGCGGCGGCGCAGGCGGCGAGCGCCTCGGCGGGTTCGGCCCTGGCGAGCGCGGCGTCGGCGATCCGCCACGCCAGGCCGGGTTCGGCGGGGTCACCGGCGCGGGCCCAGTGCGCGGCGGCTTCCGGCCACCGTCCGCGCAGCCGGTGCGCCTGCCCGACCACGCGGGCGATCCGCTGGTCGTGCTGCTCGCCGAGGAGGGTGGCGGCGTCGAGCACGACGTCCACGTGCCCGTCGTCGAGCAGCCGGGCGCCCGCCTCCACCAGCAGCGCGGCGCAGCGCTCGGTCTCGCGGGCCGCGACGAGGTGCCGCAGCGCGCGTTCGTGCCTGCCCGCGCGGTGGTGCTCGTCGGCGGCCTGCCGGTGCAGCGCGGTGCGGACCTCGGGGGTGACGGTGCGCGGTTCGGCCAGGAACTCCGCGAGCGGTGGCACCAGCGCCCACCGCCCGGTCGAGGCGGGCCGCAGGAGTCCTCGCCGGGCCAGGTCCGTGAACACCCCGCCCTGCTCCTCGTGGGTGACGTCGCCGAGCACGGCCAGCCGGTGCAGCGCGTGCCGCGCCCGCTCCGGTTCGCGGTCGAGGACTTCTTCGGCGAGGTACGGGTGGAACCGGGTGGCGGGTGGCAACCCGCCGCCGCGCGGTTCGGGCACGGCGCGCAGCGAGTCGATGGCCCGGCACACCGCGGCGGGCCAGCCGCCGGTGCGTTCGCCGAGCTCGTGGGCCAGCGCGATGTCCGCGGTGCCGAGGCAGCGCTCGATGAGCTCGGCGATCTCGTCGGCGTCGAAGGCGAGCAGCCCGGCGTCGATCTCGCTGACCTTGCCCTGTCCGCGCAGCCGTTCCAGCGAGAACGGCGGTTCGTGCCGGGACAGCAGCACGATCCGCAGCCGCGGGGGAGCGCTCCGGCACAGGTCGGCGAGCAGCGCCGCCGCGTGCTCCCCGGCCTCGTGCAGGTCATCGACGACCAGGTGCAGGTCCACCGCCAGCTCGCGCAGCCACTCTCGGACGGCACCGCGGTCGGGTTCCGGGGCGGGACCGGGCAGGTGCGGGCGCGCGGCGTCGACGAGCGTCGCCAGCAGCCGTCCCGCGTCGTCCCCGGCGCCCTCGGGAGACCACCAGGCGGTGCCGCGCGCGGACGCGGCCCAGGCGCGGACCGCGGTGGTCTTGCCCCAGCCCGCCGCCGCGATCACCAGGCAGACCCGGTTGCGGGTGGCGGTGGCGAGCGCGTCCGCCAGCACCGGGCGCGCGATGGTGCTCGTGCCGTGCCGGTCTCGACCTCGCATCGCCCCTCCCCGCCGTTCCGCTCCGGGTTTCCGCGCCCGGTCCGCCGCGCCGGAGCCGTTCCGGTGGGCTGCCAGCCATGGTGAGATCGGTCCGGGCCCACCGCTGGGTGCGGGAACGAGGTGGTGGCGCGGGTCGGGACGCTCGGTGCTGAATCGAATCCGAGGTTCGCCTCAACGTGCTGGCGCGCCGGTGATCCGCTGCCACCTCGGGGGCGAGCCCGAGTCCGGTGCGTGGTCGGCCCGCCGTCGAGCCCCCGCACATCGGGTGAAGTGCGCCGCGGGCTGGTCACCTGCCCGGGTAGGAACGTTCACCGAGTATTGACCGGCCGGTCCGGAACGCGGTGAAGCGGGACACGTCCGGTGGGCGCTGCCGCCGATCGTGCCGCTCACCAGGGGTAATGTGATCGTTCTCAGCGGCCGCGGAGGTGGGGTCCGCGGGCGGCGGCGGAAAAGGGTGGGACATGGGCGTCAACGGTGATCGAGTTCCGGCTGCGGGAGACCCGGGCGGAAGGACGCTCCGTTGACGGTGTCGATGAACCGCGGGACCGGGCCGGCCGCGGGCACCACCCCCATCACCGATCTGCTCGCGCACTCGCCGGGGTCGACGGCCGCGGCGGCGGCGCTGGCCCGAGCCCTGCTGGAGCCCGATCGGACGGCCACCCGGCCCGGCCCGGGAGCAGCGGGAGAACCGGCCGTCCCGGAGGCCGTGGCCGACGGGCGAACGGAACCGGAGCAGGCCGCCGGTGCCGCGCCCGTCGCCGTGTTCGACTCTGGGCCGGCCGCGCCGGAACGCACCCTGCTCGACGTGTTCGCCGCGACCGCGCGCGCCCACCCGGACGCGCTCGCGCTGGACGCGGGCGAGCGGACCCTCACCTACCGGGAGCTGGCGGAGCGGGTCCGGGTCGCGGCGCTCGAGCTCACCGACCTCGGCGTCGGCCGCGGCGACCGGGTCGGCGTCCGCGTCGAATCCGGCACCGCCGAGCTGTACCTGGCGGTGCTGGCGGTGCTCGCCGCGGGCGCGGCCTACGTGCCGGTGGACGCCGACGACCCGCAGGAGCGCGCGGACCTGGTGTTCGGCGAGGCCGGGGTGTGCGCGGTGCTGACCGGCGGTGCCCCGGAACTGCTCGGCACGCCGGGTGGCCGCGGTGGCGCGCCGGCCCCGGACGACGACGCGTGGATCATCTTCACCTCCGGTTCCACCGGCACCCCGAAGGGCGTGGCGGTGCCGCACCGCGCGGCGGCGGCGTTCGCGGACGCCGAGGCCCGGCTGTTCCTCCCCGACGACCCGATCGGGCCGGGCGACCGGGTGCTGGCGGGGCTGTCGGTGGCGTTCGACGCGTCCTGCGAGGAGATGTGGCTGGCGTGGCGGCGCGGCGCCTGCCTGGTGCCCGCGCCGCGGTCCCTGGTCCGCACCGGCGCGGACCTGGGGCCGTGGCTGGTGCGGCGGCGGATCAGCGTGGTCTCCACCGTGCCGACGCTCGCGGCGCTGTGGCCGCCGGAGGCGCTGGCCGAGGTGCGGTTGCTGATCTTCGGCGGGGAGGCGTGCCCGCCGGAGCTCGCCGAGCGGCTCGTCGCCGACGGCCGCGAGGTGTGGAACACCTACGGCCCGACCGAGGCGACGGTGGTGGCCTGCGCGGCGCGCCTCGACGGCGCGGGACCGGTGCGGATCGGGTTGCCCCTGGACGGGTGGCGGCTCGCCGTCGTGGACGCCGCGGGAAGCCCGGTCCGGCCGGGCGAGCAGGGCGAACTGGTCATCGGCGGCGTCGGGCTGGCCCGCTACCTGGACGCGGCCAAGGACGCGGAGAAGTTCGCGCCGCTGCCCTCGCTGGGCTGGGAGCGGGCCTACCGCAGCGGTGACCTGGTCCGCGCCGACCCGGAAGGGCTGGTGTTCGTCGGTCGAGCCGACGAGCAGGTCAAGCTCGGCGGCAGGCGCATCGAGCTCGGCGAGGTCGACGCCGCGCTGCAGGCCCTGCCCGGGGTGGCGGGCGCCGCCGCGGCGGTGCGCCGCACGAAGGCGGGTGGCGAGCTGCTCGTCGGCTACCTGGCGGCGGAGGACTCGTTCGACACCGACGACGCGGTGCGGCGGCTGCGCGAGGTGCTGCCCGCTTCGCTGGTGCCGCTGCTCGCGGTCGTGGCCGAGCTGCCGATCCGCACCTCCGGCAAGGTCGATCGGGCCGCGCTGCCCTGGCCGCTGCCGAGCCGGGAACCCGCGGCGGACGGCTCGCTGTCGGTCACCGAGTCGTGGCTGGCGGGGGAGTGGGCGGAGGTCCTGGGCATGCGCCCCGACGGCCCGCGTGCCGACTTCTTCGCCCTCGGCGGCGGCAGCCTCGCCGCCGCGCAGCTGGTCACCAGGTTGCGCACCCGGCACCCGCAGGTGTCCGTCGCCGACGTCTACCAGCACCCGCGCCTCGGCGAGCTGGCCGCGCAGCTCGACGAGCTGGACGCGGTCACCGCCGACCGGCGCGAGATCGCCGAGGTGCCGCAGCGGACGGGGTGGGCGCAGCTCGCGATGCTGGTGCCGCTGAGCACGCTCACCGGGCTGCGCTGGACCGCGGTGCTGGCCGCGGGCGGCACGCTGCTGGCGGCGGCGGGAGCGCCGTGGGCGCCGCGGGTGTCCTGGTGGCTGCTGCTGGTGGCGTGGCTGGTGCTGTTCAGCCCGCCGGGCCGGATCGCGCTGGCGGTCAGCGGGATCCGGCTGCTGCTGCACCGGGTCCGGCCGGGTACCTACCCGCGCGGCGGTGGCGTGCACCTGCGGTTGTGGGCCGCGCAGCAGTGGGATCAGCGGTGCGGGGCGAGCGCGGTCTCCGGCGCGTTCTGGACGACGCACTACGCGAAGGCGCTGGGCGCGAAGATCGGCGACGACGTCGACCTGCACTCGCCGCCGCCGGTCACCGGCCTGCTCAAGATCGGTCGCGGGGCGGCGATCGAACCCGAGGTGGACCTGTCCGGGCACTGGGTCGACGGCGACGTCGTCCACATCGGACGGATCAAGGTGGGCGCGGGGGCGCGGGTCGGCGCGCGCAGCACCCTGCTGCCGGGCGCGCACGTCGGCAAGGGCGCGGAGGCCGCGGCCGGATCGACCGTGCACGGCGTGATCCCCGCCCGGCAGCGCTGGTCCGGTTCGCCCGCGGCCCGCACCTCCGGTTCCCCGGCGAAGTGGCCGGCGCGGCGGGCGCCGCGCTCCCGCCGGTGGAGCGCGGTGTACGGGCTGACCTCGGTGCTGTTCGCGCTGGTGCCGGTGCTGGCGGTGCTGCCCGCGCTGCCCGTCGTCGTCCCCGAGCTGGTGGCGTCGGCCACCGCGCAGGACGCGGTGCGGCGGGTGCTACCGCTGGTCCCGGCCGCCACGGTCGCCTGCTTCGGCGGCTACGCGCTGCTGGTGCTGGTGGCGGTCCGCGTCCTCGGCATCGGGCTGCGCGAGGGGCACCACCCGGTGCACGGCCGGATCGGCTGGCAGGTGTGGGCTTCGGAACGCCTGATGGGCATGGCGCGCACCGCGCTGTTCCCGCTGTACGCCAGCACGTTCACGCCGACGTGGCTGCGGCTGCTCGGCGCGAAGGTGGGGCGCGGCACGGAGATCTCGACGGTGCTCGCGGTGCCGAAGATGACGAAGGTCGCCGACGGCGCGTTCCTCGCCGACGACACGATGGTCGCCACCTACGAGCTCTCCCGCGGCTGGCTGCACGTCGCCCCGGCCCGCATCGGCAAGGGAGCGTTCCTCGGCAACTCGGGGATGACGGCGCCGGGCCGCTCGGTGCCGAAGCGGGGGCTGGTCGGGGTGCTGTCCTCGACGCCGCGGAAGGCGAAGAAGGGTTCCTCGTACCTGGGCCTGCCGCCGATGCCGCTGCGGCGCGCGCAGGTCGCCGCGGACGCCGAGCGCACCTTCGACCCGCCGCTGCGGCTGGTGTTCGCCCGGGCGCTGGTGGAGCTGTGCCGCCTCGTGCCGGTGATGGTGTCGGCGGCGCTGGCCGTGCTGGTGCTCGGCGCCCTCGCCGAGGTGTGGCTGGTCGCGGGTCCGTGGGCGGCCGCGGCGCTGTCCGGGATCGTGCTGCTGGTGGCGGGTGTGCTGGCGTGCGCGGTGACGACGGCGGCGAAGTGGCTGCTGATCGGCCGGTTCCGGGTGCGGCAGCGCCCGCTGTGGAGCTCCTTCGTGTGGCGCGGCGAACTCGCCGACACCTTCGTCGAGGTGCTCGCGGTGCCGTGGCTGGCGGGCCCGGCGACCGGGACGCCGCTGCTGTCGATGTGGTTGCGCACCATGGGGGCGCGCATCGGGCGCGGCACCTGGGTGGAGACCTACTGGCTGCCCGAGGCGGACCTGGTGCGCATCGGCGCGGGCGCCGCGGTCAACCGGGGGTGCGTGGTGCAGACCCACCTGTTCCATGATCGGATCATGAGCATGGACGAGGTGGCGCTGGAGCAGGGCGCGACGCTGGGCCCGCACGGCATCGTGCTGCCCGGTGCGGGCATCGGGGCGCGCACCACCGTCGGGCCGGGCTCGCTGATCACCCGCGGCGACGCGGTGCCCGCGGACTCGCGCTGGTGCGGCAACCCGATCTCGGCGTGGCGGGCATGACGGCCGCGCCGGGAGCGGACCGCTCGACGGACTCGTACCTGCCGGAGCACGGCAACGGCGGTTACCGGGTGGAGCACTACGACCTGGACCTGGACTACCGGGTCGGCCCGAACCGGCTGTCCGGGGAGGCGGTGCTCACCGCGGTGGCCGGGCAGGCGCTGTCCGCGTTGAGCCTGGACCTCGCGGACCTGCGGGTGCGCCGGGTGACCGTCGACGACCGTCCCGCGAAGTTCACCCACCGCGCGGGCAAGCTGCGCATCCGGCCGGCGGCGCCCATCGCCGACGGCGCCCGGTTCCGGGTGCGGGTGCGGTACGCCGGCAACCCGAGCCCGATCCGCGGCCGGTGGGGCGACATCGGCTGGGACGAGCTGACCGAGGGCTCGCTGGTGGCCGGCCAGCCGGTCGGGGCGCCGTCCTGGTTCCCGTGCAACGACCACCCGTCCGACAAGGCCGCCTACCGGGTCGCGGTCACCGCCGACACCGGGTTCGAGGTGCTGGTCACCGGAGACCTGGTGTCCCGGCGCGCGGCGGGCGCGGGCACCGAGCGGTGGGTCTACGAGCGGACCGAACCGACCCCGACCTACCTGATGGGCGTGCACACCGGCCGCTACCGGGAGGTGCCGCTGGCCACCGGCCCGGTGCCGCAGCGCGCCGCGGTGCCGCCGCACCTGGTGGCGTCGTTCCGGGAGATGTTCGGCCGCCACGACGAGATCATGCGGGTGCTGTGCGGCCTGTTCGGCCCGTACCCGTTCACCGAGTACGTCGTGGTGATCACCGACGACGAGCTGGACGAGCCGATCGAGGCGCAGGGCATGGCGGTGTTCGGCCGGAACCTGCTCGACGGCACTCGCACCCACGAGCGGCTGGTGGTGCACGAGCTGGCGCACCAGTGGTTCGGCAACAGCCTCACCATCGGCGACTGGCGCGACATCTGGCTCAACGAGGGCTTCGCGACCTACGCGGAGTGGCTGTTCGCGGAGGCCGTCGGCGAGCGCACCGCCGCCGAGCACGCCCGCGACTGGCACCGGCGGATGCGGCAGGCCGAACCCGGACTGCGGGTGGCCGATCCGGGCGTGGCGCGGCTGTTCGACGAGGGCGTGTACAAGCGGGGAGCGTTGGCGCTGCACGCGCTGCGCGTCGAGCTCGGCGACGAACCGTTCATCGGCCTGCTGCGCCGCTGGGCCGCCGAGCACCGGCACGGCACGGTGCGCACCGCCGAGTTCACCGCGCTGGCCGAGGAGATCGCCGGTCGTTCCCTGGCCGAGTTCTTCGCCGGCTGGCTGCACGGCACCGAACCGCCCGCGGACCCCGGTTTCTGACCCGCGGTCCGTCCCGCTGCGGGAGGTGGATCAGCCGGGGTCGCGGATGCGTTCCCCGGCCTGCGCGACCCGCTCCAGCAGGCCGAGCAGCTGCTCGCGCTCCGCGCCGTCCAGCGGGGTCAGCAGGATCTCGATCATCCGCTCGGTGCGCCGCAGCAGACCGGCGTGCGCCTCGCGGCCGGTGCCGGTCAGCCGCAGCACGTTGCGCCTGCCGTCCGCGCTGTCCCTGGCGCGCTCGACCAGCCCGCGCCGCACCAGCCGCGCGATCACGTCGGCCGCGGTGGAGCGGTCCAGCGCGACCCGCCCCGCGAGGGTGCGCTGGTCCAGCCCGGATTCGTCGGCGAGCCCGTTGAGCACGGCGAACTGCGGCGGCGTGATCTCCTCGGACACCGCGGCCGTCCACAGCATCGTGTGCACCTGCTGGACCCGGCGGATCAGGTGCCCGGGATGACCGTTCAGATCGATGGAAACCACCGCGCCATTGTGCCCCGCCCGCAGAACGATCCGGGCACGGAGCAGATCTGCATCGAGCAAGGCGGCGCGAACTCGTTGACAAGCGGTCCTTCCGGGTGGAACGTGCAACCCAATTGATCCGTGCACGGATCGAATCGAGCCCGGAGGAGCGGTCGATGCGGACCAGCGTGGCCATCATCGGAGCGGGACCGGCGGGCCTGCTGCTCGCGCGGCTGCTGCAGCAGCGGGGCATCGAGTCGGTCGTGCTGGAATCCCGCTCCCGCGACCACGTCGAGCACCGGCAGCGCGCCGGGATCCTGGAGCAGGGCACCGTCGACGTGCTGCGCGCCTGCGGTGCGGGGGAGCGGATGGACCGCGAAGGCCTGGTGCACGACGGCATCGAACTGCGCTTCGGCGGCGCCGCCCACCGCATCGACCTCGCCGCGCTCACCTGCGGGCGCCGGGTGATGGTCTACGCGCAGACCGAGGTCGTGCGCGACCTGGTGGCGCTGCGCCTCGACTCGGGCGCGCCGCTGCTGTTCGACGCCGACGTGCTCGCGGTGCACGACGCCGAGACCGAGCGGCCGCGGGTCCGCTACCGCCACGGCGGCGCCGAGCACGAGCTCACCGCCGACCACGTGGTCGGCGCGGACGGGTTCCACGGCGTGGCGCGGAGATCCATCCCCGCCGACCGCATCCGCACCTACGAGCGCAGCTACCCGTTCGCCTGGCTGGGCGTGCTCGCCGACGTGCCGCCGTCCACCGACGAGCTCGTCTACGCCTGCCACGAGAGGGGATTCGCGCTGCACAGCATGCGCGGGCCGCAGGTGAGCAGGCTGTACCTGCAGGTCCCGCCGGACGCCGACCTGGCCGACTGGCCGGACGAGCGGATCTGGGACGAGCTGGACGTGCGCTTCGCCGCCGACGGGTGGCGGCTGCGGCGCGGACCGATCACCGACCGCTCCATCACGCCGATGCGCAGCTTCGTCGCCGAACCGATGCGTCACGGCAGGCTGCTGCTGGCCGGGGACGCCGCGCACATCGTGCCGCCCACCGGGGCGAAGGGGCTGAACCTCGCGGTCGCCGACGTGGTGCTGCTGGACCGGGCGCTGGCCGCGGCGGTGCAGCACGGCGACCCGCGCCCGTTGGAGTCCTATTCGGACACCGCGCTGCGGCGGGTGTGGCGGGCCGAGCACTTCTCGTACTCGATGACGACGCTGCTGCACGCCGATCCGGCGGCCGACGAGTTCGGCCGCCGGTTGCAGCGCGCGCAGCTGGACCACCTCGTCGACTCGGCCGCGGCCGCCACCTCGCTGGCCGAGAACTACGCGGGCCTCCCGCTGTAGTCAGCGGTCCCGCAGGGCGCGGCGCAGCAGCTTGCCGGTGGCGGTCTTCGGCAGCTCGGGCAGCACCTCGACCTGCCGCGGGTACTTGTAGGCCGCCAGCCGCGCGCGGCAGAACTCCACCAGCTCCGCGGGATCGGCGCGCTGCCCGGCGCGGAGGCTCACGTACGCCCGCACCGTCTCGCCGCGGTACGGGTCCGGCACGCCGACGACGGCGGCCTCGCGGACGGCGGGGTGTTCGTAGAGCACGTCCTCCACCTCCCGCGGCCACACCTTGTAGCCGCCCGCGTTGATCTGGTCCTTCTTGCGATCCACCAGGTAGAACCAGCCGTCGGCGTCCCGGTGCGCGACGTCGCCGGTGCGCAGCTCGCCGCCGGGCAGCGCCGCCTCGGTCTCCGCGGGCCTGCCCCAGTAGCCGGGCACCACCTGCGGACCGGAGATCGCCAGTTCGCCGATCTCGCCGGGCGGCAGCTCGCGGCCGTCCTCGCCGAGGACGCGGGCGCGCGTCGAGCCCACCGGCACGCCCACCGACAGCGCGCCCGAGCCCCCCTCGACCCGGCCCGCCACGCCCCACGGCTGCGCGAACGCGGCCGAGGTGGTCTCGGTGAGGCCGTAGACGTTGTGGATGCGCTGCCCGAACCGCCGCTCGAAGTCCCGCACCGTGCTCGGCGGGATCGGCGCGCCACCGGAGTAGACGCGGCGCAGGCTCGCCAGGTCCGCCGCCGTGCCCTCGGTACCGAGCAACGCGATGAACGCGGTGATCGCCCCGACCGCGAAGGTGGGCCGGTGCTCGCGGATCGCGTCCAGCACCACCTCCGGCTCGAACCGGTGGGTGAGCACCAGCGGCACCGGCGTGAGCAGCGCCAGCGCCACGTGCCCCACCAGGCCGGTGATGTGGAACAGCGGCGCCACGCCGAGCACCGAGCCGTCCGCGCCGAGCCCGGCCAGGTCCCGCCACACCCGCGCGTCGAACACCACGTTGCGGTGGGTGTTCATCGCGCCCTTCGGCGGGCCGGTGGTGCCGGAGGTGTAGCTCAGCGCCGCCACGTCCTCCGGGCCCGGTTCCACCGGCTCCGGCCGGCGTCCGCGGTGCGCCGCGAGCAGCTCGCCGAGATCGGTGGTGCCCGCGGGCACCGGCCCGTCCGGTTCCGGCAGCACCCGCGCGTCGTCGCGGCCCTGGAAGGCGCGTTCGGCGGTGGTGATCACCAGCCGCACCGCGGTGTCCGGGAGCACCTCGGCGGCCACCGACTCGTGCAGCCCGCGCAGCGCCACCAGCACCGCCGCTCCCGAATCGGCCAGCAGCAGCGCGAGCTCCCGCCGCTTGTTCATCGGGTTGACCGGCACCGCGGTGCAGCCGGCCTTCCATGCGCCGAGCAGCGCGATGGCGAACTGCGGCGTGCTCTGCAGGTACAGCGCCACCCGCTCGCCCGGTACCACCCCGCGGTCCTGCAGCGCGGCGGCGAACGCGTCGGTGAGCTCGTCGAGCTCGGTGGTGGTGATCGTCGCGTCGAAGTAGCGGATCAGCGGGGCGTCCGGGCACCGGCGCACCGCGTCGGCGAACGCGGCCACCGCGTTCGGGGGCTCGGCCTCGGAGCGCCGGGAGTGGGGCGGCGCCAGGTCGTGCTGCGCCGCGTCGTGCCGGGGTGCTCCTCGTGGGCGGCCATGCGACCACCGTTGGCCCCGCCGAGCTCCGCGTCAAGCTCCCTTGAGCAGCTCGGCGACCAGTTCGGCGACCTGCTCGGTCTCCACCAGGAACCCGTCGTGGCCGTGCGCGGACCGGATGATCCGCGCGCTGGTCCCCAGCCCCTCCGCGAGGGCGTGCTGGTCGGCGGGCGGGAACAGCCGGTCGCTGTCCACCCCGGCGACCAGCGTCCGCGCCCGGACCCGGCCCAGCGCCGCCGCCAGCCCGCCGCGGTCGCGCCCCACGTCGTGCCCGCTCATCGCCTCGGTGAGCCGCACGTAGCTGGCGGCGTCGAAGCGCCGCACCAGCTTCGCCGCGTGGTGGTCCAGGTACGACTCCACCGCGTAGCGCCCGCCCGCCGCCGGATCCTCACCGTCCTGGGGAGCCGAACCGAACCGGGCTTCGAGCTCCTGCGGGCTGCGGTAGGTCAGGTGCGCGATCCGCCGCGCCAGGCCGAGCCCGGCGTGCGGTCCGCGCCCGTCGGGCAGCTCGTGGAAGTCACCGCCCAGCCAGTCCGGATCGGCGCGGATCGCGTGCAGCTGCGTCGACGACCAGGCGATCTGCTCCGCCGTCGCGGCCGCCCCGCAGCACAGCACCAGTGCGGAACCGACCCGGTCCGGCTGGTCCACGGCCCACTCCAAGGCGCGCATCCCGCCCAGCGAACCGCCGATCACCGCCGCCCACCGGGGCACGCCCAGGGCCTCCGCGAGCGCGACCTCCGAACGCACCAGGTCCCGCACGGTCAGCGACGGGAACCGGCCGCCCCACGGTCGCCCGTCCGGTGCCGGGTCGGCCGGGCCGGTGCTGCCCTGGCAGCCGCCGAGCGCGTTCGGCGCCACGACGAACCAGCGGTCGGTGTCCAGCGCCAGGCCGGGCCCGACCACGCCTTCCCACCAGCCCGCGGCCGGATGCCCCGGCCCGGCGGGTCCGCGCAGGTGCGCGTCACCGGTGAGCGCGTGCAGCACCAGCACCGCATTGCCGCCGTCGGGGTCGAGGGAACCCCACGTCTCGTACGCCAGGCGCGCGCCGGGCAGCACCGCACCCGACTCCAGCCGTGGCCGATCGAGGTGCAGGAACCGCCGCCGCCCCGGCGGATCCCCTTCCCGCCAGGCACCGGTGGCGGGAAGGGACCGCGTGTTCATCCGCTCAGCTCTCCAGCTCGGCCTTCGCCGCGCGGAACGCCGACTCCAGGTCCGCCTTCAGGTCGTCGACGTTCTCGATGCCGACGGACAGGCGCACCAGGCCGGGCGTCACGCCCGCGTCCAACTGCTCCTGCTCGGTCAGCTGGCTGTGCGTGGTGCTCGCCGGGTGGGCGATGAGGCTGCGCACGTCACCGATGTTGACCAGGTGGCTGAACAGCGACACGCCCTCCACGAACTTCCGGCCGGCCGACACCCCGCCGCGCAGCTCGAAGGACACGATGGCGCCGAAGCCGTTGTTCAGGTAGCGGTTGCCCAGCTCGTGCCATGGGCTCGACGGCAGGCCCGCGAAGTGCACCTTCGCCACCTCGTCCCGCTCCTCCAGCCAGCGGGCCAGCTCCAGGGCGTTCGCGCCGTGCCGCTCGATGCGCAGCGACAGCGTCTCCAGGCCCTGCAAGATCAGGAACGCGTTGAACGGCGAGATCGCCGGACCGAGGTCCCGCAGCCCCTGCACCCGCAGCTTCGCGGCGAACGCGCCGTGCCCGAGCGCGGGCCAGTAGCGCAGGCCGTGGTAGCTCGGGTCCGGCTCGTTGAAGCCGGGGAAGCGCTCCGGGTCGGCGCCGAAGTCGAAGGTGCCGCCGTCCACCACGATGCCGCCGACCGCGGTGCCGTGGCCGCCGAGGTACTTGGTCGCCGAGTGCACCACGATGTCCGCGCCGTGCTCCAGCGGTCGCAGCACGTACGGGGTGGTGACCGTGTTGTCCACGACCAGCGGCACCCCGGCCTCGTGCGCGATGTCGGCGATCGCCCGCACGTCGAGCACGTTGCTGCGCGGGTTGCCCAGCGATTCCGCGAACAGCAGCTTCGTGTTCGGGCGGATCGCGGCCCGCCAGGCTTCCGGGTTGTCGAAGTCGTCGACGAAGGTGACCTCGATGCCCAGCTTCGGCAGCGTGTGGTGGAACAGGTTGTAGGTGCCGCCGTACAGCGAGGAGCTGGAGACCAGGTGGTCCCCGGCCTGCGCCAGGGTCAGCACCGTCAGCGTCTCCGCGGCCTGCCCGGAGGACACCGCGACGGCGCCGACCCCGCCCTCCAGCTTGGCGACGCGCTGCTCCAGCACGTCCTGGGTGGGGTTGGTGATGCGGGTGTAGATGTTGCCGGGCTCGGCCAGGCTGAAGAGGTCCTGCGCGTGCTGGGTGTCGCGGAAGACGTACGAGGTGGTCTGGTAGATCGGCGTCGCGCGGGCGCCGGTCGCCGGGTCGGGCTGCGCCCCGGCGTGGATCTGGAGCGTGTCGAACGACCAGTTCGCCTCGGGCGACTCGTTCTGGGCGGGGACGTCAGCGGACATGAGTACTCCACGGTGTGACGACGCGGACGCGTCGAGATCGAGCGTGCGGACGAGGCCCCCGCGGCGGATGCGCGGCGGCGGGCCGAGAGGAGGGTGGCCGCGGTTCAACGGCCTCGCGAGGAGATCAGCGAGTGCGACAAGCGGACGCGGTCACGCGCACGAGGTCGACGTGGCGGCGCTCCACTAAGCGGATCATGGCGGCGAGCCTAACCGTTGCACCACCCGGAGCAACAGAACGTTCACCATTCGGGAGCAAGGCCGGTCACCCAGCGTGTCCTGAGTGCCGTACGCAGCGGAACCCGAGGTTGCCGACGGAGCTGTCCGGGGTGTTGGAGGTGCGGGCCGCGACGCGGTAGCGGTTGCAGTACGAGTCGTGGCACAGGTAGGAACCGCCGCGCATCACCCGGTTCTCGCCCTCGGCGGGCCCCTGCGGATCGGTGGCGCCCGCCGCGGCGTGCTCGGTGCCCCAGCGGTCCGCGCACCACTCCCACACGTTGCCCGCCGCGTTGTGCAGACCGAAGCCGTTCGGCGGGAACGCGTCGGCGGGCGCGGTGCCCCGGTGGCCGTCCTCGGCGAGATTCTTCACCGGGAACGAGCCCTGCCAGATGTTGCAGCGGTGCTCGCCGTCCGGGGTGAGCTCGTCGCCCCACGGGTAGCGGCGCTGCTCCAGGCCGCCGCGCGCCGCGAACTCCCACTCCGCCTCGGTGGGCAGCCGCGCCCCCGCCCACCGGCAGTACGCGACCGCGTCGTGCCAGGACACGTGCACCACCGGGTGGTCGGCGCGGTCGTCGACGTCGGAACCGGGGCCTTCCGGCCGGTTCCAGGTCGCGCCTTCCACACCGCACCACCAGGGGGTCTGCTCCGGCCGGGGCGCCGAGCGCCGCAGCGAACCGGGCAGGAACGAGGCGAAGACGTAGGACCAGCCGAAGCGCTCGGCGTCGGTGGTGAACCCGGTGTCGGCGACGAAGCGGGCGAACTCGGCGTTGGTGACGGCGAGCGCGCTGATCTCGAACGGGCTCACCCGCACTTCGCGCACCGGGCCTTCGCCGTCCTGCGGGAACCCGTCCGCGTCGGCGGTGCCCATCAGGAACGCGCCGCCGTCGAGCGCGATCCACCGGTGCTCGACGGTCTCGGCCGCGGCGCCCGGCGCCACGGCCGGGGCGTCGCCGGCTTCGCGGGTGCGCCCGGGCGCGCAGCAGCCGTCGTGCCGCTCGGAGGTCTTCGGGTCCGCTTCGCTCACGGCGTCCACTCTAGGAGCGCTCGGCGCCGGAACCGGGGAGCGGGGTGGGCCGCATCGGGAGGCACGGGGACCGATCCGGCCGGGTCCACGACCGGATCAGTCCACTGAGGACGGTCAGGGATGCGTGCGCGGCCCGCGCAGCCGCTGCACCAGAGCGGCACCGGCGCCCCGGAAACCGTCGTCCAGGACGTCGGTGAACATCACCGCGCCCACCACGAGAACGAACAACATCACCACGACAACAGCGAACATATCGACACAACCCCTTTCACCTGGATCATCGTCGACCGGCCATGATCGTTACGGGGCGTCCGGGTGACGCGCGCGACGCGGTCACCCGCACCCTTCGGGAGTTCCGCCGGGACCACTAATCTAGGCGGGTGCGGACACCTCGGCCACCTTCACCGCGGCCGGTCTCCGGGCGGCCCAACCCGGCGCAGTGGGTTTGGTACGCGTTCGGCGGCCGGTTGCCCGCGCGCTGCGCGGAATGGGTGCTGCACGACGTGACCTGCCGGACCTGGGCGCTGCGGCACGTGGCCCGCGCGCTGACCCAGCTCGCGCCGTTCTGCCTGCTGCTGCTGTTGCTGCCCGGGCCGCTGGACCTGCGGCTCAGCACGATCGGGATGGGGTTGTTCGTGGGGCTGTTCTGCTCGCTGTACCTGATGGGGGAGGCGTGCGAGCACCGGTCGATCAAGCACGGCCATCCGCCCGGCCTGGCCCGCGAGACCCGGCAGGTGCGCAAGGACGTGGAGCGGGCCGGCAAGCACGGCACCGGGTTCCGCCCGTGGTGGCACTGACCGTCCCGCGTTCCGCGCTCGCCGACGCGGAACCGGTCGCGTTCTGGCCGCAGCGCTCGCCGATCGCGCCGCGCCCGCCGCTGCCCGGTCCGAGCCGGGCCGACCTCGCCGTGGTCGGCGCCGGGCTCACCGGGTTGTGGACGGCGGTGCTGGCCAAGCAGCGCGACCCGGGCCTCGACGTGCTCGTGCTGGACGCGGGCCGCGCCGGGTCCGGCGGCAGCGCCCGCAGCGGCGGATTCCTGTCCGAGTCCCTCACCCACGGCCTCGCCCACGGCACCTGGCTGTGGCCGGCCGAGATCGGCGGGCTGGTGGAGCTGGGCAGGCGGAACCTGCGCGAGATCGGGGAGTTCCTCGACGCGGAGGGCATCGACGCCGACCTGAGCTGGTGCGGCAAGACCGCCGTGGCCACCGAACCGCACCAGGTCGGCGAGCTGCGGGACGAGGCCGACCTCTACCGCGAGCACGGGTTCACCGCGCTCTTCCAGGGCGCCGGCGGCGTCCGGGCGGACCTGCGCTCCGACTCGTTCCGCGCCGGACTGCGCCTGCCGGAGGCCGGGGGACTGGTCGACCCGGTGAAGCTCGTCGGCGGCCTGCTCGCGGCCGCCGAGCGGGCCGGGGTGCGGGTGCACGAGGGCAGCCCGGTCCGCTCGGTGCGCGCCGGTTCGGCGGCCGTGCGACTTCGGTGTCCACAAGGGACTGTCGAGGCCGGGCGGGTGGTGCTCGCGACCAACGCGTTCCCCGCCCCGCTGCGCGGGCTGCGCCGCCGGGTGCTGCCCGTCTGGGACCACGTGCTGGTCACCGAACCGCTGTCCGCGGCGGCGTGGGACTCCCTGGGCTGGCGCGAACGCCAGGGCGTCACCGACTCGCACAACCTGTTCCACTACTTCCGCCCCACCCCGGACGGCCGGGTCCTGTGGGGCGGCGGCGCGCCGGAGTACTTCTTCGGCGGGCGCACCTCCGGCCGCTTCGCCGACCGGCCGGAGGTGCACCGCAGGCTCGCGGCCCGGTTCTTCGCGACGTTCCCGCAGCTGGAGGGCACCCGGTTCACCCACCGCTGGGGCGGGCCCATCGACGCCACCACCCGCTCGACCCCGGTGTTCGGCACGGCCTGCGCGGGCCGCGTCGCCTACGCCACCGGCTTCACCGGGCTCGGCGTGGCCGCCTCCCGGTTCGGCGCGCAGGTCGCGCTGGACCTGCTGGCGGGCGCCGAGACGCGGCGCACCCGCTCCGCCCTGGCGCGGACCCGGCCACTGCTGTACCCGCCGGAACCGCTGCGTTGGCCGCTGGTGCGGCTGACCCACCGGGCGCTGGCCCGCGCCGACGCCACCGCGGGCCGGCGCGGGTGGTGGCTGCGGCTGCTGGACCGGCACGGGATCGGCCTCGGGAGTTGATCGCCCGCCCGGCGGCCGCCGGACCGCCGTCCGCCGCACCGCGTCCACCGGTGCCGACACACCGGCGCTTCCTCCTTCCGAGCGAACCCGCGGCCCCGCGCCGGGAGCCCGCCGCACCCGTTCCCGCAGCGAGCGACCGCGCCCGCGGCGCCGGTGGTGCTCAGCGCCGGTGATCCTGGGCCGCGCGGTCATTGCAGGTCCCGGTACCGCGCCATATGTTCGGAGCGTCCCCGGCCGGTCACAGTCCGAGAGGTGCCGCCATGCCGAACCTGGTTCGCGCCGCACTGGTCCAGGCGAAGTGGACCGGCGACGCCCGGTCCATGATCGACGTCCACGAGCAGCACACCCGCGCCGCCGCCGCGCAGGGCGCGCAAGTGATCGGGTTCCAGGAGGTGTTCAACGCCCCCTACTTCTGCCAGGTGCAGAACACCGAGCACCAGCGGTGGGCCGAAGCCGTCCCCGACGGCCCCACCACCGAGCGGATGCGCGCGCTGGCCCGCGAGCTGCGGATGGTGATCGTCGTGCCGATCTTCGAGGTGGACGGTCCCGGCTTCTGCTACAACACCGCCGCCGTCATCGACGCCGACGGCGAATACCTCGGCAAGTACCGCAAGCACCACCTACCGCACCTGCCCGGGTTCTGGGAGAAGTTCTACTTCCGCCCCGGCAACCTCGGCTGGCCGGTGTTCGACACCGCGGTCGGCAAGGTCGGCGTCTACATCTGCTACGACCGGCACTTCCCGGAGGGCTGGCGGGCCCTCGGGCTCGCCGGGGCGCAGATCGTCTACAACCCGTCCGCGACCAGCCGGGGCCTGTCCTCCTACCTGTGGCGGCTGGAGCAGCCGGCCGCCGCGGTCGCCAACGAGTACTTCGTCGCCGCGATCAACCGGGTCGGCGTGGAGGAGTACGGGGACAACGACTTCTACGGCAGCAGCTACTTCGTCGACCCGTACGGCCGGTTCGTCGGCGACGTCGCCGGCGACCGCGACGAGGAACTCGTGGTGCGCGACCTCGACCTCGACCTGATCGACGAGGTCCGCGCCAAGTGGGCCTTCTACCGGGACCGCCGCCCGGACGCCTACGGGCCGCTCACCGCGCCCTGACCGACACCCGTTCCGGACCCGCTGGAGAGGAAGGACGGCCATGACCGACGAGGGCATGCACGAAGAGCTGGCGAAGCGGCGCAGGGCGGTGCTGCCGGACTGGCTGTCCACCTACTACGAGCAGCCGATCGACCTGGTCAGCGGCGAGGGCCGCCACGTCCAGGACGCCGAGGGGAACCGGTACCTGGACTTCTTCGGCGGGATCCTCACCACGATGACCGCGCACGCGCTGCCCGAGGTCACCGCCGCCGTCTCCGAGCAGGCCGGGCGCATCCTGCACTCCTCCACGCTGTACCTGAACCGGCCGATGGTCGAGCTGGCCGAACGCGTCGCCGAGCTGTCCGGCATCGACGACCCGCGGGTGTTCTTCACCGCGAGCGGCACCGAGGCCAACGACACCGCGCTGCTGCTGGCCACCGGGTACCGCGGCTCCAACCAGGTGCTGGCGCTGCGCAACAGCTACCACGGCCGGTCCTTCTCGGCGCTGGCCATCACCGGGAACCGGGCGTGGTCGCCGACCAGCCTGTCCCCGGTGCAGACCAGCTACGTGCACGGCAGCAGGCGGCGCGGCACCCCGCTCGCCGACCTGCCCGACGCGGAGTTCACCGACGCCTGCGTGCAGGACCTGGAGGACGTGCTCGGGCAGCTGCACGGCAACGTGGCCTGCCTGATCGCCGAACCGATCCAGGGCGTCGGCGGGTTCGCCGTCCCACCGGACGGGCTGTTCGCCCGGTTCAAGGAGGTGCTGGACCGGCACGGCATCCTGTGGATCAGCGACGAGGTGCAGACCGGCTGGGGCCGCACCGGCGAGCACTTCTGGGGCTGGCAGGCGCACGGCGGCAGCGGAGCGCCGGACATCGTGACCTTCGCCAAGGGGCTCGGCAACGGGCTGTCCATCGGCGGCGTCGTGGCCCGCGCCGAGATCATGAACAGCATCGGGGTGAACTCGCTGTCCACCTTCGGCGGCAGCCCGGTCACGACCGCCGGGGCGCTGGCGAATCTGGAACACCTGCTCCAGCACGACCTGCAGGGCAACGCGCTGCGCGTCGGCGCCGTGCTGCGCGCGGCCATCGACGAGGCCCGGCCGCGACTGCCGCTCGTCGCCGACGTGCGCGGCAAGGGGCTGATGCTCGGCGTGGAACTCGCCGACCCCGGCACCGGCGCCCCCGACCCGGCCGCCGCCACCGCGGTGCTGGAGCACACCCGCCGCGACGGGCTGCTCATCGGCAAGGGCGGGCTGGACGGCAACGTGCTGCGCATCGCCCCGCCGCTGAGCCTCACCGAGCAGGAGGCCCGCGAGGGCGCCGCGATCCTGGTCGACGCGCTGGGCAGAGCGGGGGAGCGGCCATGACCAGGACGGTGATCCGCGGCGGACTGGTGATCACCGCGACCGAGGAGGTCGAAGCCGACGTGCTCGTGGTCGACGAGCAGGTCGCCGCGCTCGGCACCCCCGAACTCGCCGAGCAGTGGCTGCCCGGCGCCGACGCGGTCCTCGACGCGGAGGGGCTCTACGTCATCCCCGGCGGCGTCGACGGGCACACCCACATGGAGATGCCGTTCGGCGGCACCTCCTCCGCCGACACCTTCGAGACCGGCACCCGGGCGGCCGCGTGGGGCGGCACCACCACGATCATCGACTTCGCCATCCAGTCCATCGGCGGATCCGCGCGGGAAGGGCTCGACACCTGGCACGCGAAGGCCGAGGGGAACTGCGCGGTGGACTACGGGTTCCACCTGATCCTGTCCGACGTGCACGACGGCTCGCTGGCCGAGCTGGACGGGCTGGTCGGCGAAGGAGTCACCAGCTTCAAGCTGTTCATGGCCTACCCCGGCGTGTTCTACAGCGACGACGGGCGGATCCTGCGCGCCATGCAGCGGGCCGCGGGCAACGGGGCGCTGACCATGGTGCACGCCGAGAACGGCATCGCCATCGACGTGCTCGTCCAGCAGGCCCTCGCCGCCGGGCGCACCGACCCCCGCGAGCACGGCCGGGTGCGCCACCCGCTGCTGGAGGCCGAGGCCACCCACCGCGCGATCCAGCTCGCCCGCGTCGCGGGAGCCCCGCTCTACGTCGTGCACGTCTCGGCGGCCGAAGCGCTCGACGAACTCGTCCGCGCCCGCGACACCGGGATCCCGGTGTTCGGCGAGACCTGCCCGCAGTACCTGTTCCTCACCGTCGACGAGCTGTCCCGGCCCGGGTTCGAAGGGGCCAAGTACGTCTGCTCCACGCCGCTGCGGCCCGAGGAGCACCAGCGGGAGCTGTGGCGCGGTCTGCGCACCGACGACCTGTCGGTCGTGGCCACCGACCACTGCCCGTTCTGCTTCGTCTCGCAGAAGGAACTCGGGCTCGGCGACTTCTCGAAGATCCCGAACGGCATGCCCGGGGTGGAGCATCGGCTGGACCTGCTGCACCAAGGGGTGGTGGACGGCCGCCTCACCCGCCGCCGCTGGGTGGAACTGGCCAGCACGACCCCGGCGCGGATGTTCGGCCTGCACCCGCGCAAGGGCACCATCGCGCCCGGATCCGACGCGGACGTCGTGCTCTACGACCCGCGCGCCGAACACGTGCTGTCCGCCGGGACGCACCACATGAACGTCGACTACAACCCCTACGAGGGCCGGACCGTCACCGGTGCGGTGCGCACCGTGCTCTCCCGCGGCCGGGTGATCCTCGACGGGGACGAGTACCGCGGCCGTCCCGGCCACGGGCGCTTCCTGCGGCGGGACACCTGCGGATACCTGACCTGACACCACGGAGGTGCGCATGCGGTTCGGGCTCGTGCTCCAAACCGACCCCCCGGCCTGGTCGGTCGTGGAACTGATGCGGCGCGCCGAAGCGCTCGGCTTCGACCACGGCTGGACCTTCGACTCCTGCGTGCTGTGGCAGGAGCCGTTCGTGATCCACAGCCAGATCCTCGCCGCGACCGAGCGGATGGTCGTCGGGCCGATGGTCACCAACCCGGCCACCCGGGACTGGAGCGTCACCGCGTCCACCTTCGCCACGCTCAACGAGATGTTCGGCGACCGCACCGTCTGCGGCATCGGGCGCGGCGACTCGGCGCTGCGCGTCACCGGTGGCAAGCCGAACACCCTCGCGGTGCTGGAACGCGCGGTCGGCGTGATCCGGGACCTCGCGGAAGGGCGCGAGACCGAGGTGGACGGCACCGCCGTCCGGCTCCCGTGGGTGCGCGGCGGGCGCCTGCCGGTGTGGATCGGCGCGTACGGGCCGAAGGCCCTCGATCTGGCAGGTCGGGTCGGCGACGGCGTGATCCTGCAGCTCGCCGACCCGCTGCTGGTCCGGTGGATGGTCCGGCACGTCCGCGACGCGGCCGAGGCCGCGGGGCGCGACCCGGACGCGATCACCGTGTGCGCGGCCGCACCCGCCTACGTCGGCGCGGACCTCGCGCACGCCCGCGAGCAGTGCCGGTGGTTCGGCGGCATGGTCGGCAACCACGTGGCCGACCTGGTGCGCCGCTACGGTTCGGGCTCGGCGGAGATCCCCGCGGAGCTCACCGACTACATCCGCGGCCGCGCGGGCTACGACTACTCCCACCATGGGCGCGCGGGCAATCCCAGCACCGACTTCGTGCCCGACGAGATCGTGGACCGGTTCTGCCTGCTCGGGCCGCCCGAGGCGCACCTGGACAAGCTCGCCGAACTGCGCGCGGCGGGCGTGCACCAGTTCGCCGCCTACGCCATGCACGACGCCGTCGAGTCCACGGTGGAGGAGTACGGCCGGGCGATCATCCCGCGCGCCACCGCTCCGGAGTTCGCCACGCGCTAACGCGTAGGCCCACCGCACCGGCTGGGTGAACCCGGACCCGCTCCGCGCCGGCGCGCCGACCAGGTCACATCGGCGCGACCACCACGGACGACCGGGCCGCCGCCGGGGCAGACTGTCCGCCATGCGAGGGCGAACGGGTTTCGGGTGGGCACTGCACGGTGACGGCAGCACGCCGCGCCCCGGCGAGTCGGTGGCCCCGCACGAACGGCTCACCTGGGGCCGCACCATCGGGTTCGGCGCCCAGCACGTGGTGGCGATGTTCGGCGCCACCTTCGTGTTCCCGGTCCTGATGGGACTGGACCCGAACCTCGCGATCATGGTGTCCGGTGGGGCGACGATCCTCTTCTTGCTCGTGGTGCAGGGCAAGATCCCCAGCTACCTGGGCAGCAGCGCCTCGTTCGTCGGCGCCGTCACCGCGATCCGCGCGGGCGGCGGGGACACCGCGACCGTCACCGGCGCGATCCTGGTATCCGGCGCGGTGCTCGCCGCCGTCGGAGTGGTGGTGCACTTCGCCGGGCCGGGGGTGGTGCAGCGGTTGCTGCCGCCGGTGCTGTCCGGGGCGGTGGTGCTGCTGATCGGGTTCAACCTCGCGCCGGTGGTGGCCGAGACGTACTGGCCGCAGGACCAGTGGACCGCGCTGCTCACGATGATCATCGTGGTGGCGGGCAGCGTGCTGCTGCCCGGGTTCTGGGGCCGCATCGCGGTGTTCCTCGGGCTCGCCGGCGGTTACCTGCTGTCCTGGGCGTTCGACGTGCTGCTCGGCCCGATCACCGCGCCCGGCTCCGACGGGGTGGTCAGCACCCACCCGCGGGTGGACCTCAGCGGCGTCGCGGACGCGGCCTGGTTCGGGCTGCCCGAGGTGCACGCGCCGTCCTTCTCCGCCTCGGCGATCATCGTGGTGCTGCCCGCGGTGATCGCGCTGCTGGCCGAGAACACCGGGCACGTCAAGGCCGTCGAGGAGATGACCGGCACCGACCTGCAGGGCAGCCTCGGTCGGGCGGTGTTCGCCGACGGGTTCGCCACCACGCTCTCCAGCGCGCTCGGCGGCCCGCCGACCACCACCTACGCGGAGAACATCGGCGTCATGGCGGCCACCCGGGTGTACTCGACCGCGGCGTACTGGGTGGCGGCGCTGGTGGCCATCGGATTCGGCCTGTGCCCGAAGTTCGGTGCGATCGTGGCCGCCGTGCCCGGTGGGGTGCTCGGCGGGATCACCGTCGTGCTGTACGGCATGGTCGGGTTGCTGGGTGTGAAGATCTGGGTGCAGAACCGCGTCGACTTCGCCGATCCGGTGAACCTGCTCCCGGTCGCCGCCGGGGTGATCGCCGGCATCGGCGGGGTGTCGCTGACCTTCACGCCGAGCCTGAGCCTCAGCGGCATCTCCCTCGGCACCCTGATCGTCCTGATCGGCTACCACCTGCTCCGCGCCTTCGCCCCCGCCCGGGACTGACCGCCGTCGGGGTCGCCGCGGGAGCCGCGGCCGCTTCAGCGGGACGTGGTGGACGACCGCAGGAGGCGGTGGACCTCGCGGGCGGCGGCGCGGCCGGCGCGGTTCGCGCCGATGGTGCTGGCGGACGGGCCGTAGCCGACCAGGTGCAGCCGCGGTTCCGCGACGACCCGGGTGCCGTCCATCCGGATGCCGCCGCCCGGTTCGCGCACGCCCAGCGGTGCCAGGTGGTCCAAGGCGGCGCGGAACCCGGTGGCCCAGAGGATCACGTCCACCTCGACCTCGGTGCCGTCGGCCCACCGCAGGCCGCCGGGCGTGATCCGCTCGAACATCGGGTGCCGGTCGAGCACCCCGGAATCCCGCGCGCGCAGCACCGCCCGCGTCGGCGGCAGCCCGGTCGCGCTCACCACGCTGCCCGGGGGCAGCCCGGCGCGGACCCGGCGGTCCACTTCGGCCACCGCGCGCCGCCCCGCGTCCGGGGTGAACTCGGCGTCGCCGAACACCGGCGGGCGGCGCGTCACCCACGTCGTGGTGGCCACCTCGGCGATCTCGGTGAGCAGTTCCACCGCGGAGATCCCGCCGCCGACCACCGCGACCCGGCGCCCGTGGAACTCCTCGGCGCCGCGGTAGTCCGCGACGTGCAGCTGCCTGCCGGTGAACGACTCCTGGCCGGGGTAGTGCGGTACGAACGGCTTGGTCCACGTCCCGGTCGCGTTGATCACCGCCCGCGCCGCCCAGGTGTCCGCGCCGGATTCCACCAGCAGCCGCTCGTCGGGTCCGCGCCGCACCGACCGCACCTGCACCGGCCGCCGCACCGGCAGCTCGAATTCGTCTTCATACCGGGCGAAGTGCTCGGCGAGCACCTCGGAGGCGGGCCGCGCCCCGTCCTTCTCCGCCAGCGCCAGGCCAGGCAGGTCGTGGATCCCGTGCACCCCGCCCAGCCGCAGCGACGGCCAGCGGTGCCGCCACGCGCCGCCCGTGCCGGTGCCCGCGTCCAGCACGACGAACCCGGTCCCGGTGCGCCGCAGGTGGTGCGCGCTGCTCAGCCCGGCCTGCCCGGCCCCGATCACGACCACGTCGACCTCGTGCTCCACACCGGTGGGAACGCCCGCGGCCGCCGCGGACGTCCCTCACCGGCTGTGGTGTCGAACACCCGGGGATTGGTCCGCAAGGGTGCGACGCACACCACCGCGACCCCTCCTTAACGCATCGGAAACGAGGTCCTAGTATCGGGGTGCAAGTGGGTGTTCGGCCCCGAACCTCTTTCGATCGCGAGACCAAGCGCGGGCAAGCGCGTGCGCCCGTTCGCGCGCTCGGAAGACGGGGAGGTCAGCAGAAAGGAGGCAAGGAAAGTGGCAATGGTGTGGGTGGCTCTCGCAATTGAGGCGATCGTGCTGCTGGCGGTGGCAGGCGTGGCGGTCAGGTGGGTGAACAAGCCTGCGCTGAACACTCCCGCTCAGCCCGCTGAGCAGGTCCCGGCGGTGGAACCGACGGGTGCGATGGTCCAGCAACCTGCCTGAACGCGGCGCAACGGGCTTGTCCGGACCGGACAAGCCCTGCGCATGTGCCGACCCTTATCGCCGCACTTTCTCACCGCGTTACACATTGTTCGAGTGAATTGCCGCGCGCTTTATCGTGCCGCTGTCGAATGGCTGTCCCCCGGGACCGCGGAACGGCCCGAGCGGCGTCCGCGGCGGTGAAATCACCTGCACGCGCACCCGGCCTCGGCGGCTCGGGCGACGACGGCTGCCCGCCCGCGACCGATAGGGTGACCGGGACCTCGCCCGACGAACGCGGAAGGCAGCTGTGACCACATCCCGGCAACGGCCCCAGACCGGACGGCCCGCATCGGTGTTCGCGGACTACCGGAAGTTCGCCGCCCGCGCGGCGCGCAAGCCCGGACTGGTGGGGGCGGTGGCGCCGAGCTCGCCGCACCTCGCCCGCGAGATGGCCTCGATCGTTCCCCGCACCGCGTCCGAGACCGGACCGGTCGTCGTGGAACTCGGCCCTGGCACGGGCGCGCTCAGCCGCGCCGTCCGCGACCGGCTGCCCGAAGGCGGCAGGCACCTGGCGATCGAACTCGACAGCGGCATGGTGGAGCACCTGCGCGCCGACCTGCCCTGGCTGGAGGTCGTGCAGGGCGACGCGGCGAAGCTGCGGACCCTGCTGGTGGACCACGGGGTGGACCGGGTCGACGCGGTGATCAGCGGGCTCCCGTGGTCGATCTTCCCCGGCGAGCTGCAGCGCGACATCCTCGCGGAGGTCGGCCAGGTGCTCGTCCCCGGTGGCGCGTTCACCACGTTCGCCTACGTGCACGCGCTCGGCATGTCCGGCGCGCGCGCGTTCCGCAACCGCCTGGACCTCGCCTTCGACGAGGTCCTCACCAGCCGGACGGTGTGGCGCAACGTGCCGCCCGCGCGGATCTACACCTGCCGCCGCCCGATCTCCTGACCGATCCGGACCGGCCCCGACCACCGGAACAGAGCATGTGCAGCGGAGCGTGATCGGTCTACGGTCGCGATGTGGGGACCATTGTGCTGCTGAGGCCGGTGCTCGAAGACGACCTGACCGATCTCGACCGGATGCTCAACACCCGCGAGGCCACCCATCCCTACAACTGGTTCGGCTACCACGGAGCGGGGCATTTCCGGCGCCGCTGGGCGGAATCCGGGCTGCTGGACCGGGACGAGGGCGTGTTGCTGGTCGTCGCCGAGCAGGACCCGCAGCGCCGGCTCGGATTCGTGTCGTGGGCGAAGAACCCGACCGGGCAGACCTCGTACTGCTGGAACATCGGGATCACGCTGCTGCCGGAGGCGCGCGGCCGCGGTCACGGCACCGACGCGCAGCGGCAGCTCGTCGCGTACCTGTTCGCCCACACCCAGGTGAACCGGGTGGAGGCGGGCACCGAGGTGGACAACCTCGCCGAGCAGCGCGCCCTCACCAAGGCCGGGTTCACCCGGGAGGGCGTGCTGCGCGGCTGGTTGTTCCGCGACGGGCGGTGGCGGGACTGCGTGCGCTACAGCGTGCTGCGCGACGAGGTCGTCGGCCGCTGAGTCACTCCAGCTGCTCCTCCAGCCAAGTGGTGTGCACCGGGCCGCTGCGCAGCTTGTCGTTGCCGACCAGCCGCCGGTGCAGCGGGATCGTGCTCGCCACGCCTTCGATGCGGAACTCCCGCAGCGCCTGCTCGGCCCGCGCGTACGCCTGGTCGCGGTCGGTGCCCCAGCAGATCAGCTTCGCGATCATCGAGTCGTAGAACGGGCTGATCCGGTCGCCGCGGGCCAGTCCGGTGTCCACCCGCACGCCCGGGCCGCCGGGCAGGTCGAACGTGGTGACCTCGCCGGGGGACGGGGCGAACCCGCGGTCCGGGTCCTCGGCGTTGATCCGCAGTTCGATGGCCGCGCCGGTGGGCACCAGGTCGTCTTGGGTGAAGGACAGCGGTGTGCCCGCGGCGATGCGCAGCTGCTCGGCGACCAGGTCCACGCCGCTGATCACCTCGGTGATCGGGTGCTCGACCTGGATGCGGGTGTTCATCTCCATGAAGTAGAAGTGCTGGTCCTCGTCGACGAGGAACTCCACGGTCCCGGCGTTGCGGTAGCCGACGTGGCGGGCGAGCCGGACCGCGGCCTCGCCGATGCGCTGCCGGGTCTCCTCGTGCAGGCCCGGCGCCGGGGCCTCCTCCAGCAGCTTCTGCCTGCGCCGCTGCACCGAGCAGTCCCGTTCGAACAGGTGCACCGCGCCGCCGTGGTCGTCGGCCAGCAGCTGCACTTCGACGTGCCGCGGCCGGGCCAGCGCCCGCTCCAGGTAGGACGTGCCGTCGCCGAACGCGGATCGCGCTTCGGCCTGTGCGGCGGGCAGCACGTCGGCCAGCTCGGCCGCCGAGGACACCGGGCGGATGCCGCGCCCACCACCACCCGCGGCGGCCTTGACCAGCACCGGGTAGCCGAGCTGGTCCGCCGCCGCCTGCGCGGACGCCAGGTCGGTGACCGGCGCGCTGCCCGGGATCACCGGGACGCCGGCGGCCTGCGCGGTGGCGCGCGCGGTCGCCTTGTCGCCCATCAGCTCGATCGCGGAGGGCGGCGGGCCGACCAGCACCAGCCCGGCGTCCTGCACGGCCCGCGCGAACCGCGAGTTCTCCGAGAGGAAGCCGTACCCCGGGTGGATCGCGTCGGCGTGGGTGCTGCGCGCCGCCTCCAGCACCGCGGCCGCGTTCAGGTAGGACTTCGATGCGGGGGAGGCGCCGATGTGCACCGCGTGATCGGCGAGCTGCACCCAGCGGGAGTTCTTGTCGGCGTCGGAGTACACCGCCACCGCCTCGACCCCGGCCGCGTGGCAGGCGCGGATGATGCGCACCGCGATCTCGCCCCGGTTGGCGACGAGGACTCTGCTCGGGCCGGTCATGGTGCCACGACCTCGGCGACGCCTTGACCGGCCTCCACCTCGTCGCCCTCGTCGAGCAGGAACCGGCCGAGGGTGCCCGCCTGTTCGGCCTTCACCTCGCTGAAGGTCTTCATCACCTCGATGAGCGCGATGGTCTGCCCTTCCTGGACCATCGCGCCGACTTCCACGAAGGGTTCCTGGTCCGGCGCGGGACGTCGGTAGAAGACGCCGGGGAGCGCGGCGTTGACGGTCGACATGGTGGCCTCCTCCGTAACTTGGGGGTGCGGGACTAGCTGACGGCGGCGCGGACCTTCTCCAGCCGGATCCCGCGGTCCCGGCGGGCGGCGATCGCGGCGTCGACGTCGACCGAGGTGAACGCCACCCGGTCGCCGGTGCGGGCCTGCGCGATGCGGTCCCGGTCGACGGAGATCACGGTGCCGACGGTGGCGTAGCCGCCGCCGGTGACCGCGTCGCCGAGCAGCACGATCGGTTCGTCCCCGCCGGGAACCTGGACCGAGCCGATGGGGTACCCGAGGTCGACGACGTTCGCCGGGTCGCTGCCCGCGCCGAACGGTGGCTCGCGGTCGACGAAGTCGATGGTGCCGCCGCGCAACCGGTAGCCGACGCGGTCGGCGTCCTTGGTCACCTTCCACTCGGTGTCCACGAAGGACTCCATCGCGGTCTCGGTGAGCCGGTAGGAGCACAGCCCCACCACGAGCCGCAGCTGCGCCGGTCCGCCGAGGGCCGGCCGCAGCCCCGCGGGCACCGAGGTACCGGGGGAGGGCCCGGACACCGGCGGCGAACCCAGCGGCAACCGGTCGTCCGCGCGCAGCGCCCTGCCGTGGAAGCCGCCGATGCCGGTGAGCGTGTAGGTGGAGCGCGAACCCAGGTACTCCGGTACCGCGATCCCACCGCTGACGGCCACGTACGGGCGGGCGCCCGCGGTGAGCATCTCGAAGGACAGGACGTCCCCGGCGCGCACCGCGATCGCCTCCCACAGCGGGACGGGTTCGCCGTTGACGCGGGCCGGGGCGTCGGCGCCGGTGACGGCGATGCGGCGCTCGTCGGTGAACTCCAGCTCCGGCCCGATGTAGGTGGCCTCCAGCGCGGCGGCCCCCTCCGGGTTGCCCACCAGCAGGTTGGCCACGCGGAAGGAGTACTGGTCGAGCGCGCCGGAGGGCGGCATCCCGATGGCGTACCAGCCGTCGCGCCCGGCGTCCTGCACCGTCGTGTACAGCCCTCCGGAGCGCACGATGACCTCGCTCATCACAGCACCTCCAGCAGGTTCCGGTTGAAGCCGTCCGGGTCCGCGAGGAACGCGGTGGGGGAGAACTCGACCTCGGCGGTGCGGTAGCGGAAGGTGCCCGCTTCCACGTCGGCCCGGATGCGGTCGTACTCGGCGCGGTCGATCGCGCGGTAGTGCAGGATGTCGCTCGGTTTCGGGAACGCGATGTGATCGGCGAAATCCGGCAGCGATTGCGCGAGGTCGAACACCGGCGCGGGCGCGATCCCGAAGAGTTGATATCCGCCCGCGCCGCGAACCGGGTAGATCACCGAGAACGCACCGCCGTATCCGAAGGCGCGTTCCGGAGTATCGGTGCGCGGCCGCACGTACTTGGGAACTTCGATCTGCCGTTCGCGCGGGACCATCTGATAGCAGAACGGCAATCCGGGCACGAATCCGAGCATGGTGACGATGAACGGCGCACCGGTGATCGCGTCGATCAGTTCCGGGACGCCGCGGAACCCGTTGATCCGCGCCGCGTAGTCGAGATCGGTGCCGGACGGGTCCTGGTGGTGGTCCCGGAAGCGCAGCAGGGTCTCCCGGGTCCACGGGTCGTCGAAGAGGATCGGCACGTCCACGATCCGGGTCGGCACCACGTGGTCTTCCGGCAGGTCGCCCGCGGTGATCTCCAGCCTGCGCAGCTCGTCGACCAGTTCCGCCGGGTGCAGGCGGTCCGGGTCGAGCCGGACCATGTAGGAGGCGTTGGACGGGCAGATGTCGACGACGCCGTCGATGCCCTGCTCGCGCAGCGCGCCGGTGATCGCCATCGCCTTGAAATTCGCTTCCAGGCTCATTTCCTGATCGAGTTCGACGAAGACGAATTCATCGCCGCCGAACTCGTACCGAGCGGGAGGCAGGTGCGTGGTAGTCGCTGCCATGTCGACCTCCTCAACCGGTTACGGAGGTGATCTGCCGTGGACCAGAGCATGCGCCGAAGTGATTCCCGGCGCAGAACCTGAGCTGAGAACTCGTTGGACGGCACGAAAAAAATCGCACGTTCGGGTCACCATAGCCCGCGCACCACGAAGATCGGTACGCGCGAACGCACGCACCGGAATGGGCCGAAAGGACCCGCGTAGATCGGGAAAGGAACGGCGAGGACAACCGAAAGGAGCACTGCGCGGTCCGGGGGCGTGCGGGAACATGGCTCTGACCATCGGCGCGCGGCCGGGGATCACCGCAGGGCACACCCCGTCGGGTCGCGGTCGGCAGCTGCGGGAGGTGGGTCCGGTGCAGGAACTGGTGGATCTCAACGCGGACGCGGGGGAGAGCTTCGGCCGGTGGAAGCTCGGTGACGACGAACGGGTGATCCCGTTGGTCACGTCGGTGAACATCGCCTGCGGCTGGCACGCGGGCGACCCGGCGACGATGCGGGAGTCGCTGCGCATCGCACGCGACGCGGGCGTGGCCGCAGGCGCGCACCCCGGATTCCCCGACCTGACCGGGTTCGGGCGGCGCGCGCTCGCGCTGAGCCCGCGGGAGGCGGCGGACGCGTGCCTGTACCAGTTCGGCGCGCTGCGGGCGCTGGCCGACGAGCTGGGCGTGCCGATCACCCACGTGAAGCCGCACGGCGCGTTCTACGGGCTCACCTCGCGGGAACCGGACGTGGCCGCGGCGGTCGGCGAGGCCGTCGCCGCCGCGGCGCCGGGCGTGCCGGTGGTGCTGCTGGCCGGTGCGACCGCCGACCGGGTGGCCGAACGGGGCGTGCCGGTGGTGCGGGAGGCGTTCGCCGACCTGGACTACGACGAGACCGGGCGGATCATCATCGAACCGAACCCGGTCGCGAAGGATCCGCTGGCCTGCGCGGAGCAGGCGCTGGCGGTGCTGCGCGGCTCGGTGACCTCGGTGCGCGGCACCGACGTCCCGGTGGCGGCCGACTCGATCTGCCTGCACGGCGACCGCCCGAACGCGGTGGAGGTGGCGCGCGCGGTGCGGGACGCGCTGAGCGCGGCGGGCGTGCGGCTCGCCCCGATGCGGGACGTCCTGGCGGCGCGGGGAACCGGTGCGGCCCCCGCGATGGGGAAGGCGGCGACCGCACCGGCGTGATCGGGGCCGGACCGGACGAGGTGCTCCGGCCCGGCACCCGGGTCAGTTCACGGGCAGCAGCTCCTCGCGCAGCGCGACACGGTTGTCGGTGAAGTGGTCGCCCTCCGGGCTGAACGGCGCCACCTCGTCCGGCACGCAGTCGGCGACGAGCAGCGTGTCGTCGCTGCGCTCGTCCGGCCCGGCGGCGATCATCGGCGTGCCGTCCGGCGCCCACACCCCGGAGTTGCCGCGGTACTGCCACTGCCCGCGCTCCGAGGTCTCCCAGCCGCGCCGGTTCACGTACGCCACGAACACCCGCCACACCGAGGCCATCGCCGGGATGATGTGCTCGGTCGCGTCCGGGTACGGCACCTGGGTGGGGTTGCCGTCGTGCAGCGTGAAGTGGTGGTCGGCGGCGGTCGGACCCACCACGAGCCGAGCCCCGCGGCCCACCAGGCTCTGGTAGAGCGGCGGGAACTCGCACTCGTAGCAGTTGAGCAGGCCCACCGGGAACTGGTTCACCTTCACCACCGGCGGCAGCTCGGTGCCCGCCGTGAAGTTGATCCGCTCCGCCGCCCCGTACAGGTGGGTCTTGCGGTAGTTCGCGGCCAGTTCACCGCCGAGGACCAGCGCGATGGAGTCGTGCACGGTGCCCGCGTCCCGGTCGAGCTCCACGTAGGGCACCACGATCCCCACGTCGTGCGCGGCCGAGAGCTCCCGGGCGGCCTGCACGGCGGTGCCGTCCGAAGGCTGGGCGAGGGCGCGGGCTTCGGCGGCGCCGAGCGAGTAGCCGGTGGTGTAGCACTCGGGGAAGGCGCACAGCTGGGCCTGGTAGCGGGCGGCGACCTCGACGACCTCCCGCATCCGGGAGAGGTTCGCGGTCACCGCTTCCGGGGTGCCCACCGGGTTCTCGCCTTGGAACAGCGCGAGGCGCACGCCGGTGCCGGGCTGCGGGGGTTCGGGCTTGGTGAGCTTGCTGGCGATGCGGATGGGGCGCAACGGTTCGTCCTCTCTGCAGGGGTGGGGAACGGGTTTCACGCGGGGGTGGCGATGGCGCCGGACAGGTAGCCGCGCACCGCGTCGAGCAGGTCCTCGGCGTGCCGCGCGGTGAGTTCGGTGCGCACCACGATGCGCAGCACGTCGGTCTGCTGGCGGTCCGGTGGCAGCGAGTAGACCGGGACCGACCAGCCGTGCGTGCCCAGGTGCGCGGCCAGCTCCCGCAACGTCCAGCGGTGCGCGCCTTCGCGCTGGGCCAGCACGACGACGGGGAGTTCGCGGCCGTCGCCGAGCACCTGGAACGGGCCCATGCCGCCGAGCGCGTCGGCCAGCGCGGTGGCGGTGGCGCGGCTGCGGGCGTGCAGCTCGCGGAAGCCGTCGAAGCCGAGCCGCAGGAAGTTGTAGTACTGCAGCACCACCGGCGCCGCCGAGCGGGAGAAGCTCAGCTCGTGGTTGGCGCGCGTGCTGCCCAGGTAGTTCGTGTCGAAGCTGAGCCAGTTCGTGCGCGCCTCAGGGTCCCGCCACACGATCCACCCGAGCCCGGCCGGGACCATGCCGTACTTGTGCCCCGACGCGTTGATCGAGTGCACCCGCGGCAGCCGGAAGTCCCACGCCAGCCCCGGATCCAGGAAGGGCGCGATGAAACCGCCGGAGGCGGCGTCCACGTGGATCGGAACGTCCACACCGGACTCCGCCGCGAGATCGTCGAGGGCGGCGGCTATCTCGGCGATCGGCTCGTAGCTGCCGTCGATCGTGGACCCCAGGATGCTGACCACGCCGATGGTGTCCTCGTCGCAGCGTTCCGCCGCCTGCTGCGCGGTCAGGTGCAGCCGGTCCTGCTGCGCGGGGGCGATGCGCGGCTCCACCTCCCAGTAGCGGCAGAACTTGTGCCAGCACACGTGCGCGTTCGAGCCCAGCACCAGGTTCGGCTTCCGCCCGCCGGTGTCCCCGCGGTGCCGCCACCGCCGCAGCAGCGAGGTGCCGGCCAGCAGCGCGGCCTCGCTGGACCCGGTGGTGGCGGTGCCGACGGCGGTGGACAGGTCCGCGTTCCACAGCCCCGCCAGGGTCTGCACGCAGTGCCGCTCCAGCTCGGTGGCGCCCGGGTACTGGTCCCGGTCGATGAGGTTGTACGGCAGGTAGTCGCTGAAGAGCCGTTCGGCCTCCGGTTCGACGGAGCTGGTCAGGAACGTGGCCAGGTTCGACGCCGGGGCGATGTCCTCCCGGAGCTTGATCCGGACCGCGTTGGCCGCCGCCGAGGCGGTCCAGCCCTTGCTGGGCATCGCTCCCGGCGGTCGCGCGGTCGTCGTGGGTGGTGCGCTCGCCCGGCTTGCCGCCTGCGGACACGACATGGCGAAGACCTCCTTGAGGGGGACTGCGACGTGGTTTCACTGGGGGCTGCGAACTCAGGTGGCCTCGCAGCCGAGTGCAGCGGGAGGGATTGGGACGTGCGACGTTTCGAAACCTAGGCCCCGCTCGGCGGCGGCAAACATGGTCACAAAGGCCTGCTCCGCCGGACCTGGTCCTCCGAATGGCACCTCCGCGGTCGCTCGAACGTGTCCTTGATTGCGGCATCCGGGGGAAATCGGTGGCCGGTCGGTCACTTCTGCGGGGGCTCCTGACGACATAGCCAGTGGAGGCAGCGACCGGTCCGGTGCAGGTGGGAAGGCCTTGCCCGGTGGTGAAGCGTCGGCCTGCGACGGTGCTCGAAGAAGACCTGGTCATGGCGGTGGTGCGCCGCGATGTCCCGGTCCTGCGCCGGAACGATCTCGCGTCGTCCGGGGCACCCGTGTGCCCGGTGGCGCGGCCGATGTCACCGAACCTGTGGGAGTCACCTGATGGCCAGTTCGTACCGGCGAGCCTTGGACACCGCGATCACCGCGATGATGCGGGAGGCGATCGAGCACTCCGCGGCGCTGGAGCAGGTGCTCGGGCAGGTGAACCAGCTGGTGACCCTGCGGGTGCGCCTGGGCCACAACGGGCTCGTCGCGGGCGAGGTCTACCGGGACGCGCTGCAGCGCGCGGCCGGCGCCGGGGTCGGCGGCGAGCCGCGCTCGCAGGCGGCACCGCTGCTGCAGCGCCTCACCCCGCGCGAGCACGAAGTGCTGGGGCACCTGGTCCGCGGCAGCTCCAACCGGCAGATCGCCCGGTCGCTGGGCATCTCCGAGCGGACCGTGAAGAACCACCTGCGGGCCGTGTTCACCAAGCTGGAGGTCGCCGACCGCACCTCCGCCGCCGTCAAGGCTCTCACCGCGGGCCGCGGGACGGGCGAGCAGGGCGGCGGAGAACCGGGCCCCGTCGAAATCCCCCGGCAGAGCGCGGTGCACCGCGGTTGAACGACCGCGCCCGATCAGCGGGTGCGGGCCACCCCGAACGCGACGATCTTCTACTCTGCCGGACATGCCCGCGCTGAGTCCCAGGTCGATCCTCGAAGGCCGCAGCAGCGACCGCGTCCCGCTCCCGTTCATCATCGGGTTGATCGGGTGCGGCCTGTGCACGCTGCTGGCGGTCGCCTACTACCTGCTCACCGGCGGCGTGCTCAGCACGGTGCTGAGCGGGTTGCTGGCGTTGCCGACGGTGGTGGTGCTGGTGGCGCTGGTGCTGCTGATGGACCGGCTGGAACCGGAACCGCGGGTGAACCTGCTGCTCGCGTTCGCGTGGGGCGCCGGAGTCGCCATCGTCGGCTCGTTCCTGGTGAACACGCTCGGCGGGTCGCTGCTGCACCCGGTGTACGGGCCGGAACTGGGCCGGGTGCTGACCGCCTCGGTGATCGCGCCGGTGGTGGAGGAGAGCTTCAAGGGCTTCTTCCTGCTGCTGATGCTGTGGTTCCGCCGGTTCGAGATCGACGGGCCGACCGACGGGCTGGTGTACGCGGGGCTGTGCGCGCTCGGCTTCGCGTTCGTGGAGAACGTTCTCTACTACCAGACCGGGTTGCTGGAGAACGGGTCCGCGGTGGCGGGCACGGTGCTGGTGCGCGGGGTGATCGCGCCGCTGGGGCACCCGATCTACACGGCGATGACCGGGCTCGGCGTGGCCTACGCGGCGCGCAGCAGGGGAGCCGGTCGCGGGTTCGCCGTGGTCGGCGGCTGGGTGGCGGCGGTGCTGCTGCACGCGCTGTGGAACTTCTCCTCGACGTTCGGCTACGGCGGGTTGGCGCTGGCGTACCTGGTGGAGCTCGGCGTGCTGGTGGCGCTGGTCCTGGTCGTGATCCGGGACCGGCAGCGGCTCATCGGGCTGATCGGCACCCACCTGCCGCCCTACATCCCGAGCGGGCTGGTGCACGACGTGGACGTGCGGATGCTGGCGACGATGAACGGGCGCAGGCGGGCGCGCACTTGGGCGCGGATGCAGGCGGGCCTGCCCGGGGCGCGGGCGATGGCGGACTACCAGCTGGCGGCCACGGAACTCGCGCTGCTGCACGACCACGCGACGCGGGCGACGATCCCGGTGGAGCTGTTCCACTCGCGGCGGGACGCGATCCTCGGGCTGATGCGGGTGGCGCGGAACGCGTTCTTCCAGCGCCGGCCGCTGCCGCAGGTGGCGCCGCCGCCGTGGGCCGGGGCGCACCAGTCCGGCTTCTTCCGCACGTCGGAGCTGGCGACGACGCGGATGCCGGTGTACCGGCCCGCCCCGACGCCGCCTCCGCCGCCGCCCGGGCCGCTCGCGGCCTTGCGCACGCGGAAGATGCGGACGGTGGCGTCCGGCGGACGGCCGGGTGCGGGGGCGGGAGGTTCGCCGCAGCCTTCGGATCCGGAGGGGCGGACCGCTCGGTACTCGAACCCGCTGCGGCCGAGCACCCCGCGATCGGCCCCGCGGCGGGCGAACCCGCGGTCGGCGAGCTCCCAGCGGTCGACTCCGCAGCAGCCGAGCTCGCCATCGCCGAACTCGCAGCCGACGAACCCCCAGCAGTCGAGTACGCAGCCGCCGAGCTCGCAGTCGCCGAGCTCGCAGTCGCCGAACCCCCAGCAGTCGAGTACGCAGCCGCCGAGCTCGCAGTCGGCGAACCCCCAGCAGTCGAGTACGCAGCCGCCGAGTCCGCAGCAGTCGAACCCGCAGCAGCCGAACCCGCAGCCCTCGAACCCGCAGCAGCCGGTCGCGCAGAAACCCGGTCCGCGGCGGCAGAACCCCCGGCAGCCCGGCGACCGGCGACCCGGACCC
>NZ_JAIUKC010000115.1:0-20349 GCF_020177435.1 Saccharopolyspora sp. 7B
CCCCCGCACCCCCACCGGCAAGGTCCGCAAACCCGACCTGCGGTGAGTCGGCCGCGCAGGCGCACCGCGCTCGCGTAGCCGTGGGGTTCGCCGGGTGCGCGCCGGGTTCCCACGTCCCCAGCGCTGGGCGCGTTCGGCGTGCGGGTGGGATTCGACGCGGCCGTGCTCGCCCACCCGGCGGGAACCGGCCCGGCCTCCCCAGGACGGCCCCGGCGACCCGCCCCTCGACCGGCACCGGGCGGGACGCCGCGTCAGAGCCAGTCGTCCTCGCGGGGCCAGATCAGGGGCGGCGGCGGTTCCTCCACGTTCGCGTAGCCGCCGCGGTAGAACAGCAGCGGGCGGCGCGGGTCTCCCTCGCCGAGGGCGTGCACCCGGCCGACGACGACGTAGTGGTCGCCCGCCTCGTGGACCGCGTCGACGGCGCAGTCCGCCCACGCCAGCACGTCGTCGAGCACCGGGGATCCCGAGGGCGCCGGGTGCCAGCCGACCTCGGCGAACTTGTCCGCACCACCGCGGCCGAACGCGGTGCTCACCGCTTCCTGCCGGTCGGCGAGCACGTTCACGCAGAACCGCCCGGACGCCGCCAGCAGCGGCCAGGTCCGGGAACCGCGCCCGGGGCAGAACAGCACCAGCGGCGGGTCCAGCGACAGCGCCGCGAACGACTGGCACGTGAAGCCGACCGGGCGGTCGCCGTCCATCCCGGCGACCACGGTGACCCCGGTGCAGAACCGGCCGAGCACGCGCCGGAAACTCGCCTGGTCCGGTTCGACCCGCCCGGTGGCCGAGGTCATCCGCGGGCCCCGATGCTGAAGTCGTGACCCCACAGGCTCACCGCGGTGCTCTCCCGGGCGATCCAGTCCTCGTCGGCGACCTGCCTGCCCTCGCAGCCGAACTCGACGTCGAAGCCGCCGGGCGAGCGCAGGTAGAACGACAGCATCAGATCGTTGACGTGCCTGCCCAGCGTCGCCGACAGCGGCACCTTCCGCCGCTGCGCGCGGTCCAGCGCCAGGCCCACGTCGTCCACGTCGGCGACCTCCACCATGAGGTGGACGATGCCGCTGGGCGTCGGCATCGGCAGGAACGCCAGGCTGTGGTGGCGCGGGTTGCAGCCGAAGAACCGCAGCCACGCCGGTTCCCCGTCGGCGGGCCTGCCGACGAGTTCGGGGGCGAGCCGCATCGAGTCGCGCAGCCGGAAACCCAGCACGTCGCGGTAGAAGTGCAGCGCCGCCGCGTCGTCGTGGGTGGACAGCACCACGTGCCCGAGGCCCTGCTCCTCGGTGACGAACCGGTGCCCGTAGGGGCTGACCACGCGGCGGTGCCGCAGTTCGGCGCCGTGGAAGACCTCCTGGGTGTTGCCGGAGGGGTCCTCGAAGCGGATCAGCCCGCACACCCGCCGGTCGGCGAGGTCGGCGGCGTCCCCGGCCTTCCAGGACACCCCGGCGGCGTCCAGGTTCCGCGCCACCTCGGCGACTTCCGCTTCGTTCGCGGCCTCCCAGCCGGTCTGGGCGAGCCGGTCGGCCTCCCCGGGGACGATCACCAGCCGGGCCGGGAAGTCGTCCATCCGGAAGTACACCGCGTCCGGGTCGGGCCCGTCGCCCTCGATCATGCCGAGGACCTTGGTGCCGAACACCCGCCACGCCTCGACGTCGGTGGCCTCGATCCGCAGGTATCCCAGCGAGCGGATGCCCATCGCGCACTCCCTCGATCGTCAGTCCAGCAAGAAGTCCTGGACGAGCCGGTTGAACTCGGCGAACTTCTCCAGCTGCGCCCAGTGCCCGCAGCCGCCGAAGACGTGCAGCTGCGCGCGCGGGATCAGCTTCAGCGCCAGCAGCGCCCCGTCCAGCGGGTTCACCCGGTCCTCGCGTCCCCACACCAGCAGCACCCGCTGCCGCAGCCGGTGGGCCTCCCGCCACAGCAGGCCCTGCTCGACGGTCTCGGCGCGGCGGAACGACTCGCCCATCGCGCGCATCGCGGCCAGCGACTCCGGGTCGGCGGCGGCCGCGTAGCGCTGCTCCAGCAGCTCGTCGGTGATCAGCGACTGGTCGTGCACCATGGTGCGCAGGAACGCTTCGAGCTTCTGCTTGCTCGGCCCCGGCGGGGCCGAGAACTCGGCGAGCCGCCGCACGCCTTCGGTGGGGTCCGGCGCGAACAGGTTCAGGCTCAGCCCGCCCGGGCCCATCAGCACCAGCCGCCCGGCCCGGTCCGGGTGCTCCAGCGCGAAGCGGACGGCGGTCCCGCCGCCGAGCGAGTTGCCCAGCAGGTGCGCGCGTCCCAGCCCGAGCACGTCGAACAGCTCGTGCAGGGCGGTGGCGCTGTGGGTGAAGTACTGGCCGTGCTCGGTGGGCTTGCCGGAACGGCCGAAACCGGGCTGGTCCACGGCGATGGTGCGGAAGTTCCGGGCGAGCACGGGGACGTTGCGGCTGAAGTTGCTCCACGCGGAGGCGCCGGGGCCGCCGCCGTGCAGCAGCACCACCGCGTCGGCGTGCTCGGGGCCCGCCTCGTGGTAGTGCAGCCGCAGCCCGGACGGGAGTGCGGCGGTGCGGCCGGTGGAGTGCTCGTCGAGCTCGGTTTCCGCTGCGGTGCCCACGGTTTCTCCCCTCACACCATCGAATCCTTGATCGGCAGGCCGAATTCGCCGGTGCCGAACATCGTGTAGGCGCGTTCCGGGTCGTTGGCGGCGTGCACCCGCCCGGCGTGCGCGTCCCGCCAGAACCGCTGGATGGGGGTGCCGGTGGCCAGCGCCCGCCCGCCGGAGTTCTCGAAGAGCCGGTCGATCGCCTCGATGCAGCGGGTGGTGGCGCGGACCTGGTCGCGGCGGGCGCGCAGCCGCAGCGCCATCGGCACCTGCTCGCCGGCGGCGACGAGCTCGTACTCCTCGGCGATGTTGCCGCTGAGCTGCAGCCAGGCGGCGTCGATCTCGCTGGCGGCCTCGGCGATGCGCACCTTCGCGAACGGGTCCTCCTTGGACTTCTCGCCGGCGTAGGCGGCGCGGACCCGTGCTCCCTGGTGCTCGACGTGCGCGTCGTAGGCGCCCTGGGCCATGCCGATGATGGGCGCGGTGATGGTGGTGGGGTGCACGGTTCCCCACGGCAGCCGGTACAGCGGGCCGGTGTTGATCTCGTGGCCGGGGCAGCGGACCTCGGACATGGCCAGGAAGCTCAGCGCGCGGTGCGCGGGCACGAACACGTCGTCCACGACGACGTCGTTGCTGCCGCTGCCGCGCAGGCCCACGGTGTCCCACACGTCGTCGACGCGGTAGTCGCCCAGCGGCACCAGGTAGGTGCAGAAGTCCACCACCTCGCCCGCCGCGTCGTGGGCGGGCCCGCCGACGAACGCCCAGCTCGCGTGGTCGCAGCCGGAGGAGAAGCTCCAGCGCCCGGACAGCCGGTAGCCGCCGTCGACGACGGTCGCCCGGCCCATCGGCGCGTAGGAGGAGGACACCAGCGTGCTCGGGTCCTCGGCCCACACCTCGTCCTGCGCCTGCTGCGGGAACAGCGCGAGGTGCCAGGGGTGCACGCCGAGGATGGAGGCGACCCAGCCGGTGGAGCCGCAGGCGCTGCCGAGCAGCCGGACGGCGCGGTAGAAGTCGACCGGGTGGGCTTCGACGCCGTCGTAGCGGGCGGGTTGCAGCATCCGGAAGAACCCGGTGCGCTGGAGCTCCTCGATGGTCTCCTCGGGGAGGCGGCGGGCGTCCTCGGCCTTCTGCGCGCGTTCCCGCAGCCCCGGCAGCAGCCCGCGCACCTCGTCGACGATCCGCCGCCCGTCCTGCTCGCTCATCACGCGCTCCCGTTCCCGCGCCCGCGGGCACGTCGTGGAACTTGTTCCGCCGGTGGCTCGACTCGTGGTGCTGAACCCGTTTCCAGCACGGCTCGCGCACCACTCGCCGATACTAGAACACGTTCTCGTTCATGTCGAGGATCGGGCACCGTCCACATCGGACTCCGCTGCCGCCCGCAGCTCCAGCGCGAGCGCGATCAGCTGGTCTTCCTGCCCGCCGACGAGCTTCCGCTCCCCCGCCCGCACCAGCAGCGCCGCCGCGTCCACCCCGTAGCGCTCGGCCTGCACCTCCGCGTGCCGCAGGAAGCTCGAATACACCCCGGCGTAGCCCATCATCAGCGCGGCGCGGTCCAGCAGGCATTCCTGCGGCATCGCCGGGCGCACCACGTCCTCGGCGGCGTCGGCGATCGCGAAGAAGTCCACGCCGGTGCGGATGCCCAGCTTGTCGCACACCCCGACGAACGCCTCCACCGGCGTGTTGCCCGCCCCGGCGCCGAACCGGCGGGCGCTGCCGTCGATCTGCACCGCGCCCGCCCGCGCCGCGGCCACCGAGTTCGCCACCGCCACGCCCAGGTTCTCGTGCCCGTGGAACCCGACCTGCGCCTCCGCGCCGATCTCGGCGGCGATCGCCGCGACCCGGTCGGCGACCTGCTCCAGCACCAGCGCCCCGGCCGAATCCACCACGTGCACGCACTGGCAGCCCGCGTCCACCATGATCCGGGCCTGCGCGGCCAGCTCCTCCGGCGGGCGGGAGTGCGCCATCATCAGGAATCCGACGGTCTCCAGGCCGCGCTCCCGGGCCAGCCGGAAGTGCTGCACCGACACGTCGGCCTCGGTGCAGTGCGTGGCGATCCGGCACACCTGCGCACCGCCGTCCTGGGCGGCGGCGATGTCGTCGAGCACGCCGACGCCGGGCAGCACCAGGAACGCGATCTTCGCGCGGCGGGCGGTGCGGGCGGCGAGCGCGATCAGCTCCTGCTCGGGCGTGGCGGAGAAGCCGTAGGTGAACGAGGAACCGCCGAGCCCGTCGCCGTGGCTCACCTCGATCACCGGCACCCCGGCCCCGTCGAGCGCGGTCACGATCGCGCGCACCTCCTCGGCGGTGAACCGGTGCCGCTTGTGGTGCGAACCGTCGCGCAGCGAGGTGTCGGTGATGCGCACGTCCAGCTCGTCGGAGAACGTCCTGGGCAGCTCGGTCACGAGATCCGCTCCTCCGCGTCGGCCGGGCGGCCCGCGCGGACGAGCTGCTCGCCCACCCGCACCGCCGCGGCGGTCATGATGTCCAGGTTCCCCGCGTACGGCGGGAGGAAGTCACCGGCGCCTTCGACCTCGACGAACACCCCGACCCGCAGGTCGTCGCCGAGCAGGTCGAACTGCGGTTCGCCCAGCAGCCGGTAGCCGGGCACGTAGCCGGCGATCTCGGCGACCATCCGGTGCAGCGAGCCGCTGATCGCCTCCCGGTCGGAATCCGGTGGCACCGCGCAGAACACGGTGTCCCGCATGATCATCGGCGGGTCGGCCGGGTTGAGCACGATGATCGCCTTGCCGCGCGCGGCGCCGCCGATGCGCTCGATCCCGCGGGCGGTGGTGCGGGTGAACTCGTCGATGTTCGCCCGCGTGCCCGGACCCGCCGACACCGACGCGACCGAGGCCACGATCTCGGCGTAGCGCACCGGGGCGGCACGGGCGACGGCGTGCACCAGCGGGATGGTGGCCTGCCCGCCGCAGGTGATCAGGTTCAGGTCGGGTGCCGCCAGGTGCTCGCCGAGGTTCACCGCCCCCCCCACCGCCGGGCCCACCGCCGCCGGGGTGAGGTCCACGGCCCGGATCCCGGCTTCGGCGTAGCGGGGCGCGTTCGCGCGGTGCACGGCCGCGGAGGTCGCCTCGAACACCACGTCGGGGCGCTCGTCCTGGGCCAGCAGCCAGTCCACCCCGCCCGCGTCGGCGGCCACCCCGAGCTCGCGGGCCCGCCGCAGCCCCGCGCTGCCCGGGTCGATGCCCGCCATCCAGCGGGGCGCCAGCAGCGGGGACCGGTGCAGCTTGTGCAGCAGGTCGGTGCCGATGTTGCCGGACCCCACGATCGCCGCGGTCGCCTTGCCCGTACTCATCATCGAGCTCCTCGAAGCGTCATCGGAACGTCACCGACGAGGCGCCGAGCCGCCGCCCGCCGGTGCTGAACTCGGCCGTGAAGGCCGCCCCCGCCCCCACGTCCACCGCACGGGTGCAGGAACCGGGCAGCACCACGTGCCCGGCGCGCAGCCGCACCCCGAACCCGGCGACCTTGCGCGCCAGCCACGCCACCGCCCGCACCGGATCGCCGAGCACCGCGTCCGATCGCCCGGTCGCGACCCGCTCCCCGTCCCGGTGCAGCACCGCGTCGATGGCCCGCGGATCGACCGAATCCGGCGGAATCCGCTGCTCCCCCAGCACGAATCCGGCGGAGGAGGCGTTGTCGGCGATGGTGTCGGCCAGCCGGATGCGCCAGTCCGCGATGCGGCTGTCGATCAGCTCGATCGCGGGCACCAGCGCCGCGGTCCCGGCCAGCACGTCGCGTTCGGTGCAGCCGTGGCCGGGCAGGTCGGCGCCGAGCAGGAACCCGACCTCCACCTCCACCCGCGGGAAGCAGTAGCGCCGCACCGCCACCGGCACGTCCGGGTCGAGGCGCATGTCGGCGAGCAGGTGGCCGTAGTCGGGTTCGTCGACGCCCATCATCGCCTGCATCACCGGGGAGGACAGGCCCACCTTGTGCCCCACGACCTCGGTGCCGGGCAGTCGTCGCCGGATGTTGCCGAGCTGGATCTCGTAGGCGTCCTCCGCGGTCAGCAGGGGGTGCGAGTCGGTCAGCGGCGGGATCGGGGCCCGGTCCCGCTCGGCCCGCCGCAGTCGCGTCGCCAGGTCCTCGCGCTGGTCATCCGTGAGCACGTTCCCCTCCTCCACCGGGCGCCAGCCAGTGCCCCGCGCGCCGCCCGGAGAACACGCAGTCGGCCAGCGAGAGCCCGCTGACGTAGGAGTTCGAGCACAGCCCCACCGCGGTGCGCCCCGCGGCGTGCAGCCCGGGCACCGGCCGGTCCCGCTCGTCGAGCACCGCACCGGTGTCCTCGTCGACGCGCAGCCCGCCGAGGGTGAGCATCGGGCACGGGTAAGCGGCGCTGGGCCGGATCGACAGGTCCAGCAGCGTGTACGGCGGGGTGCGCAGCGGCCGCACGAACTCGGCGGGTTTGCCCACCGGGTCCGCGCCGGGCGCGGCGGTGTCGTGGGCGTGGGCGGTGGCGGCGAGCCCGGCCGGGTCGATGCCGGCGAGCTCGGCGACCTCGGTGATCGTCGGGGCGGTCACCGCTCGGCGGTGCAGCAGGTGCAGCGCCTGCAGCAGCTGGAACCACACGGTCTGCCGGGGCAGCGAGCGGAGCGCGCGGCGCCGGGTCTCGGCGTCGATGAGCAGCCAGCCGCGCCCGCCGTGGTGGTGGACCAGCGCATCGCCCAGCGCGGCGCCGTAGCGGGATTCGTCGCAGACCCGCTTCCCGTGCTCGTCGACGAGCACGCCGTGCAGGAACTCGCTGGGCGGGGTGATGAACCGCCACACCGAGACGTTGCCGAGCTTGTCGGTGGTGCCGCCCGCGGACCGGCCGAGCCGGATGCCGCTGCCGTCGTCGGCGCGGGTGCCCAGCGGCAGCCCGCCGCGGTGGCGCGGCGCGTGGTGGCGCAGCAGCTCCCGGTCGGCGATGAACCCGCCCGCGGCGAGCACCACCCCGCGGCGGGCGCGGATCCGCAGCGGCACGGCGCGGCGGCGTTCGACCCGTTCGGCGACCGCGTGCAACCGCCGGGCCAGGACGGGCAGGTAGATGCCGGGTTTCGCGGCCAGCCGCGCAGCGGTCCGGTGCAGCGCCCGCGCGGGCCGGGCCGCGGTGCGCAGGGTGGCGCACTCGACGCCGTGCACCTCGCCGCCGTCGCGGATCAGCCCGGTGACGCGGGTCTGGTCGAGGATCCGCACCCCGGCGGCGCGCACCGCTCGGGCCAGCGCGGTGTGCAGCACCTTCCCGGAGGTGCCGCGCCCCACCGGCCGGTGCCCGCGCGGCGCGGGCCGGGCGAGGTCGCGGAAGCCGCCCGCGGCCTCGCTGCCGGAGTAGTACAGGTGGTGGCGGCGACTCGGGTAGGAGGTCTTGTACGGCGCGAGGGCGTCGCCGAAGCGCACTCCCCTGGCTTCCAGCCAGTCGATCATCTCGGGGCCACCCGCGCAGAAGCGGCGCAGCGTCGCCGGGGACACCGCGTCGCCGACCTCGGCGCGCAGGTAGGCGTACACATCCTCGACCGAGTCGGTGACGCCCGCGGCGCGCTGCGGGCGGGTGCCGCCCCCGGCGTAGACGATGCCGCCGGAGAGCCTGCTGGTGCCGCCCCCGCCGAACCGGTCGAGCACGACGACCTCGGCACCGGCCTCGGCGGCTTCGAGCGCGGCGCAGGCGCCCGCGACGCCGAACCCCACGACGACCACGTCCGCCTCGATCTCCTCGCCCACGGCACCCTCCGAGTGAAACAGGTTCTGCATCGGCCACTCGACTGCACGTTCATGTTCCAGGTCGTCACCGTAGCGCCACGTCGACTAAAACTATAACCTGTTTCAGTATTGCGAGCGATGGAGGTGGCATGAGCGCACCCGTCCCGACACCCGACGACCGGTTCGACGTCGTGGTCGTAGGCAGCGGCGCGGCCGGGATGACCGCGGCGATCACCGCCGCGCGGGCCGGCCTGCGCGCGGTGCTGGTGGAGAAGGCCGCCCGCTACGGCGGATCCACCGCGCGCTCCGGCGGCGGCCTGTGGCTGCCGGGCAACGCGGTGCTCGCCCGCCACGACGACACCCCCGAGCGGGCCGCGGCCTACCTGGACCACATCGTCGGCGACACCGCCCCCGCCGAACTGCGCCGCGCGTTCCTCGACCACGGGCCCGCGATGCTCGACGAGGTCCTCGCCGCCACCCCGCTGCGGCTGCGCTGGGTCCCCGGCTACTCCGACTACTACCCCGAAGCCCCCGGCGGACGGGCCGAAGGCAGATCCGTCGAACCGAAACCCCTCGACGGCCGCCTCCTCGGCGACGAGCTCGACCGGCTGGAACCGGACTTCACCAAGGCACCGCCGAACTTCGCCGTCACCCAAGCCGACTTCCGCCGGCTCAACCTCGTCGCCCGGCACCCCCGCGGCGTGTTGCGCGCGCTGCGCGTCGGCACCCGCTACCTGCTCGCCACCCTGCTGCGCAAACGGCTGCTGGTGCGCGGGCAAGCGCTCGCCGCCGCCCTGCGCGCCGGACTCCGCGACCAGGGCGTGCCGCTGTGGCTGGACACCCCGCTGCTCGACCTGCTGCACGAGGACGGCCGCGTCACCGGCGTGCTGGTGCGCCGCGACGGCGCGGAGGTCGCGCTGCGCGCGCGCCGCGGCGTGCTGCTGGCCGCGGGCGGCTTCGAACGCGACGCCGAGATGCGCCGACGCCACCAGCGCGCCCCCATCGGCACCGACTGGACCGTCGGCGCCGCCGCCAACACCGGCGACGCGATCCGCGCCGCCCAGCGCATCGGCGCCGACGTCGACCTGATGGACGACGCCTGGTGGGGACCGTCGATCCCGCTCACCGGCGGCCCCTGGTTCTGCCTCGCCGAACGCACCCTGCCCGGCTGCCTCCTGGTCAACGGCGACGGCGAGCGGTTCGTCAACGAGGCCGCGCCCTACGTCGACGCCGTGCACGCCATGTACGGGCCCGGCGACGGACCCGCCCGCAACATCCCGACCTGGCTGATCGCCGACCAGCGCTACCGGAACCGCTACCCGTTCGCCGGGCTCGGCCCACGCCGCCCGTTCCCCCGCCGCTGGTACGACGCCGGAGCCGTCCACCGCGCCGACACCCTCGCCGAACTCGCCGCCGCCATCGACGTCCCCGCCGAACCGCTGCGCCGCACCGTCGAACGGTTCAACGCGCACGCCCGCACCGGCGAGGACACCGACTTCGGCCGCGGCCGCAGCGCCTACGACCGCTACTACGGCGACCCCACCAACCGGCCCAACCCCTGCCTGGCGGAGCTGACCACCGCCCCGTACTACGCGGTGCGCATCGTGCCCGGCGACCTCGGCACCAAGGGCGGGCTGCGCACCGACGCGCACGCCCGCGTGCTGCGCACCGACGACGCACCGATCCCCGGCCTCTACGCGGCGGGCAACACCAGCGCCGCCGCGATGGGCCGCACCTACGCCGGACCGGGCGCCACCCTCGGCCCGGCCATGACCTTCGGCCACCTCGCCGCGCTGCACATGGCAGGCGCGGCACCCGAACCCGCTGCGAACCCCGACCGGGGTGAACGGAGGAGCCAGCGATGACGCCGAACGACGACGTGCGCACCATCGACGTCGGAACCCCGCCCACCAGGTTCGCCCGCGGCTGGCACTGCCTCGGCCTCGCCGAGACCTTCAAGGACGGCAGACCGCACCCCGTCGAAGCCTTCGGCGGCAAGCTCGTCGTCTTCCAAGCCGGCGACGGCGCGCTGCACGTCCTCGACGCCTACTGCAGGCACATGGGCGGCGACCTCAGCCAGGGCAGCATCAAGGGCGACGCCGTCGCCTGCCCGTTCCACGACTGGCGCTGGTCCGGCGCAGGCCGCTGCGTCGGCATCCCCTACGCCAAGCGCATCCCGCTGCGCGCCCGCACCCAGGCCTGGACCTGCCTGGAACGCAACGGGCAGCTGTTCGTCTGGCACGACCCCGAGGGCTCCGCACCCACCGACGAGGTCGCCATCCCCGAACTCCCCGAGGTCGGCGACCCGGAGTGGAGCAGCTGGACCTGGGACTCGGTGTTCATCGAAGGCTCGCACTGCCGCGAGATCGTGGACAACGTGGTGGACATGGCGCACTTCTTCTACGTGCACTTCGCCTTCCCCACCTACTTCAAGAACGTCTTCGACGGGCACGTCGCCACCCAGTACCTCAACACCAAGGGCCGGCCCGACGTCGGCTCCCGCTCCAACTACTCCGGCGAGGACAACCTCGGCGTCTCCGAAGCCTCCTACTACGGGCCCTCCTACATGATCGACCGGCTGTGGAATCAGCACCGCGGCACCACCGTCGAGACCATCCTGATCAACTGCCACTACCCGGTGACCGCGAACTCCTTCGTGCTGCAGTGGGGCGTGCTGGCCAAGAAGCTGCCCGGCCTCGACGACGAGCAGGCCGACGCGATGGCCGCCAAGATCGCCAAGGGCACCAGCGTCGGATTCCTGCAGGACGTGGAGATCTGGCGCAACAAGACCCGCATCGACAACCCGCTGCTGTGCGAGGAGGACGGCCCCGTCTACCAGCTGCGCCGCTGGTACGACCAGTTCTACACCGACGTCGCCGACCTCACCGAGGACATGACCGGCCGCTTCGAGTTCGAAGTGGACACCACCCGCGCGAACATCGCCTGGGAGCAGGAGGTCGCCGACAACCTGGCCCGCCGGGCGGACTCCCCGTGAACCCGCCGGACTGGGCCAAAGCACCCGCGGGCGACGCCGCGCTGCACGAACGCACCGCCGCCGACCGCCGCGAACAGCTCGAAGGCGGCCTGCGACCGGTGCGCTGCGACCGGTGCGGAACCTGCGTGCTGGCCAAGAAGAACAGCCCCGCCCACACCAGCGTGCAGTGGACCCGCCGCGCCGCCCAGGACTGCCCCGCGCTCGCCGACGCCGCCCGCGGCGGCAGCACCGCGCACGTCCCCGGCTGCCCCGACCTGGAGGACAGCATCGGTGCGCGGCTGCGCCACGATCGGGAGGCGCCATGATCCACCGGCTCAAGGTCGACGAGGTCGTCGAGGAATCCCCGGACGCCCGCTCCCTCGTGTTCGCCGACCCCGGGGACGACTTCTCCTACCGCCCCGGGCAATTCCTCACCCTGCGGGTTCCGGGCGAGCGCGGCGGCTCCCTCGCCCGCTGCTACTCGCTGTCCAGTTCCCCGCACACCGGCACCGCCCTGCGGGTCACCGTCAAACGCGTGCCCGACGGCCGCGGCTCCAACTGGCTGTGCGACCACGTCACCGCCGGAACGGTGCTGGACGTGCTGCCCCCCGACGGCGGCTTCAGCCCGAAGTCGCTGGACGCCGACTTCCTGCTGCTGGCCGGCGGCAGCGGCATCACCCCGATCATGTCCATCACGCGCTCCGCGCTCGCCGCCGGGACCGGCCGGATCGCCCTGCTCTACGCCAACCGGGACGAACGCTCGGTCATCTTCGCCGAAGCGCTGCGGCACCTCGCCGCCGAACACCCGGAACGGCTCGTGGTGCTGCACTGGCTGGAGACCGTGCAGGGCCTGCCCGACGCCGCGGCGCTGCGCGCGCTCACCGCACCGTTCGCCGACCGCGAGGTCTTCGTCTGCGGCCCGAACGCGTTCATGGACGTCGCCACCGAAGCCCTCGCCACCGCCCCCGGGCGGCTGCACGTGGAGCGCTTCCACTCGCTGACCGCCAACCCCTTCGAGCAGGACCCGCCGACCGCGGCGGAGGACGCCGCGGGAGGATGGGCCACCGCGCACGTGGAGATCGACGGCGACCGGCACCGGCTGGACTGGCCCCGGCGGCAGCGACTGCTGGACCTGCTGCTGGACCGCGGCATCGACGCCCCGTTCTCCTGCAGGCAGGGCGCGTGCAGCGCCTGCGCCTGCCGCATCACCGCCGGGGAGGTCAGCATGGAGCGCAACGACATCCTGGAGCAGCAGGACCTCGACGACGGGATCGTGCTGGCCTGCCAGTCGTTCCCGGTCACCGACGAGGTCCACGTCAGCTACGAGTGAAGGAGCCGCATGCCCATCGACCCGGACCTGGCCATCGGAGCCACCGTCGCCGACCAGGACGTCACCTGGACCGAATCCGACGTGCTGCTCTACCACCTCGCGCTCGGCGCCGGAGACCCGCCGACCGATCCGGGCGAACTGCGCTACGCCTACGAGCAGGACCTGCACGTGCTGCCCACCTTCGCGGTGGTGGCGCCGAACCTGCGCCAGTTCGAACCTCCGGCGCTGTCCTTCCCCGGCGTCGAAGTGGACCTGGCGAAGGTGCTGCACGGCTCGCAGGAGATCACCCCGCACCGCCCGCTGCCGGTCTCCGGCGGCGCCCGCGCCACCACCCGCATCGTCGACGTGCTGGACAAGGGCAAGGCCGCGGTGATCGTGCAGGAGACCGTGCTCACCGACGCCGCCGGGCCGCTGTGCTCCGCCCGCTCGATGATCTTCGCCCGCGGCGAGGGCGGCTTCGGCGGGCACCGCGGTGCCACCCCGCGCGTCGAACTCCCGCGGCGGGAACCGGACCTGGTGGTCGACTCCCGCACCGAACCGCGGCAGGCGCTGCTGTACCGGCTCTGCGGCGACCGCAACCCGCTGCACGCCGATCCCGCGTTCGCCGCGGCCGCCGGGTTCGAGCGACCGATCCTGCACGGGCTGTGCACCTACGGCGTGGTGTGCAAGTCCATCGTGGACACCGTGCTCGACGGCGAGGTCGCCCGCGTCGCCTCCTTCGGCGCCCGCTTCGCCGGCGTCGTGCACCCCGGCGAGACCCTCCGCACCCGCGTCTGGACCGAACCCGGTGGCGAACTGCTCGCCACCACCACCGTCCCGGAACGGGACGACACCGTCGTCCTCGACGGCATCACCCTCACCACCAGGTGAGCTCGGCTCAGGTGCGCCCCGCGGCGTTGAGCAGGTCCAGCGCGCTGTGCTGGCAACCGTGCCCGACACCCGGCTCCACCCACGGCCCGTTCCAGTGCGGACCGTACGAGTCCTGCTCGTCGCGGTCGCGGGCGTGGGCCGCATCCGCCTGCCGCGCCAGGTAACCGGTGTACGGGTGGTCGGCCAACTCCGCGTTCAGCACACCCAGCCCGCGCACGTACGGCCCCTTGAACGAAGCCCCGTCACCATCGCAGTCGTCACCCTCGACCGGCTCGCGCAGGACCCCGTCCGGGTTCAGGTAGGCCGAGCCGGTCGAGGCGTCGGCGAGCGCCCGCGCCCGCTCCAGCAGCGCCGCGTCCCCGGTGGCGCGGTGCAGCTCCACCAACCCGCCCAGCAGCACGCCCTGGTTGTACGTCCACGCCGTGTCGCCGTTGTTCGCGCACTCCCCGGTGAGCCCGTCGTTGACCAGCCCGCCCTCCCCGATCATGCCGCTGCCCTCGAACCACGACCACCCCTCGCGAGCCCGCTGCAAGTAGGTCGTGTCCCCGGGAATCCTGTTGTGCAGCGCCGCGTTCAGCTCGACGTAGAGCTCGTTGGTGATCGCGTTCTTGTAAGCCTTCTCCCGGTGCCACAGCACCCCGCCACCGCACTCCGGCGTCCAGTGCGCCGCCATGTGGTCGGCGTCGGCGCGCGCCGTCGCCAGGTACCGCTCGTCCCCGGTGAGGTCGTGCGCGGCCACCCATGCCAGCCCCCACCACCCGGTGTCGTCGAGGTAGTCGTTGCGGAAGTCCCCGCCCTGGGCGTTCAGGTTCAGCTCGTAGGTGCGGGCGATGGCGTGCTCGTGCTCGCGATCCCCGCTGATCCGGATGCTCTCGATCAGCGCCGTCAGCGCGTTCGCCGAGGTCCACCAGTTCCCGGTGTCGAACAGCCCGATGTCCTCGCGGTAGCGCCCCATCAACGCCGTCGCGGCCGCACCGCCGGGGCTGTCCGCGACGCCCGCCGCGGGCGCGGCCGGGGCGCACAGCAGCAGGCAGCACAGCAGACCGAGCACTCGGAATCCGGTCATGGCAGCCCCCTCCGCCCCGCCCGGTGCCGCGCGGGAGCGCTTCCACGATCACCGGGCCCGCGCGGCGCTGTCAACGCGGCTCACCCCGGCGGCGGCAGGCCGCTGCCGGTCCACTCCGGAACGTGGAGGAAGCTGGACGCGAAAAAGGGGAGCCACCGCTCCCCTTCCCCGTCCAACTTATAACGCACCGGGGTCCTTGCGGCAAGACCCCCGACATGGCGCACAATCAGCCGCCGAAGCCGAGACCTGCGAAAACGAGATGTGTCCTCGTCCACATCCGCGGTCGGCACGGGCGCGGCCGGGAAGGGGAGCGCGCCCGGCAGCGGTTTCGAACGAGGGGACGAGCACCGGCAGCGGCATCGCCGGCGCTCGAAGCAGTGCGAGGAAGACGGTTCAGCGACTGTGAGGGGCCCGTGTCAGCACAGGGGTACGAAGAGGAATTGCGGTCCGAGCGCGACCACGTCGCCGGTCTCTACGCGAGGCTCGACGCGGAGCGCGCCCGGGTGCGCGGCGAGTACAAGGCATCGCTGCGCGGTGACGGCGAGTCGCTGGTCGAGCGGGACGTGCAGGTGCGCGCGCTGGCGCGCGAGGTGCGGCGGCTGGACGTGGTGGACAACGGGCTGTGCTTCGGCAGGCTCGAAGCGGAGTCCGGGCAGCGCTCCTACATCGGCCGGATCGGGCTGTTCGACGCCGACGACGACTACGAGCCGCTGCTGCTGGACTGGCGCGCCCCGGCGGCCCGCCCGTTCTACGTGGCGACCGGCGCGCACCCGGAGGGCGTGCGCACCCGCCGCCAGTTCCGCACGAACAACCGCGAGGTCCTCGGCTTCACCGACGAGCACCTCGGCGGCCCCGACGGCGCCGAGGAGGGGGACGCCGCGCTGCTGGCGGCGGTGAACGCGCCCCGCGGCGGCGAGATGCGCGACATCGTCGCGACCATCCAGGCCGAGCAGGACGAGATCATCCGGCTGGAGCACCAGGGCGTGCTGGTGATCGAGGGCGGGCCGGGCACCGGCAAGACGGTGGTGGCGCTGCACCGCGTCGCCTACCTGCTGTACACGAAGCGGGAGCGGATGGAGCGCCACGGCGTGCTGGTGGTGGGCCCGAACCCGGCGTTCCTGCACCACATCGGCCGGGTGCTGCCCTCGCTGGGCGAGACCGACGTGGTGTTCATGACGCCCGGCGACCTGGTGCCGGGCCTCCAGGTCAGCGCCGAGGACGCCCCGGAGGTCGCCCGGACCAAGGGTTCGCTGCGGATGCTCGACGTGCTGGCCGCCGCCGTCGCCGACCGCCAGCGGCTGCCCGCGGAACCGCTGCCGATCGAGCTGTCCGACGCCGCGGTGCGCATCGACGCCGACACCGCCGAGTGGGCGCGGCAGGAGGCGCGGGACACCGGGCTGCCGCACAACGAGGCCCGGGCCACCTTCATCGAGATCGTCACCTAAGTGCTCACCGAACGGGCGATCACCCGCATCGGCCGGGGCTGGCTGGACAAGCAGGACGTGGCGGCCCGCGAGCAGCTGCGCCGCGACCTGCGTGCGGAACTGGCCGAGAAGCCGGAGTTAGCCGCCGCGCTCGACGAGCTGTGGCCGGTGCTCACCCCCCCAGGAACTGCTGGCCGACCTGTACACCTCCCCGGAGCGGCTGCGCGCGGCGGGAGCCGACGCGGCGCTGCTGCGCACCGACGGCGTGGCGTGGACGGTGTCGGACGTGCCGCTGCTCGACGAGCTGGTGGACCTGCTGGGGCGGGACAAGCCGGCCGAGCAGGCCGCGAAGCAGGCCGCCGAGCGGGAGCGCAAGGCCGAGCAGGAGTACGCGGCGGGCGTCCTGGAGATCATGGAGGTCGAGCGGCACGACATGATGGACGACGAGGACCACCTGCTCGCCCAGGACTTGGTGTACGCCGAGGACCTCGCCGACCGGTTCGTGCAGCACGACACCCGCAGCCTCGCCGAGCGCGCCGCCGCCGATCGGGATTGGACCTACCGGCACGTCGTCGTCGACGAAGCGCAAGAACTGTCCGAAATGGACTGGCGGGTGCTGATGCGGCGCTGCCCGGCGCGGTCGTTCACCGTGGTCGGCGACCTCGCGCAGCGCCGCTCGGCGGCCGGGGCGACTTCCTGGGGTTCGATGCTGGACCGCTACGTGCCGGGCCGCTGGCAGTACCGGCCGCTGTCGGTGAACTACCGCACCCCGGCGGAGATCATGGCGATCGCGGGTTCGCTGCTCGCCGAGTTCGCCCCGGAGGTGACGGCACCGGAGTCGGTCCGCTCCTGCGGTGTTCCCCCGTGGTCGCGGCGGGTCACCGACGAGGAGCTGCCCGCCGCCGTCGCGGAGTTCACCCGGGCCGAGGCCGACCGGGAGGGCACCTGCGTGGTGATCGGGCCGCCGGACGTGCCGGGCGCGGTGCCCGCTTCGGAGACGAAGGGCCTGGAGTACGACGCGGTCCTGGTCGTCGATCCGGACCGGATCCTCGCCGACGGCCCGCGCGGCGCGGCGGAGCTGTACGTGGCGCTCACCCGCGCCACCCAGCGGCTCGGCGTGCTGCACCGCGAACCGCTGCTCCGGGCGCTGTCCGGGCTGGTGGAGCTCGACGGCCCGGTGCCGGCGGGTTCGACGCAGTAGTCACCGGACGGCCGCGGCCGGGGCCCTGCTCCTCCGCGGCCATCTTCGGTCGGTTCGCCTTCGAGCATTGATTTCACTCGACACTGAACTGATCGCACCACTTAATGGGTCCGATGCCGCGGCCCCGAGCGTCGATCGAGGACTCGGACCAACGGCGAGGCCTGCGGCTGCACCGGCAGGGCGCGCCCGCGGACCTCGCTCGCGATGCTCGATCCCGCCTCCGGCGGTCTACGACCCGCGCCAGCTGCGCCGCAGCGAAGCCGATCCGGCGAAGCCCCGGCGCCGCCGCAGGCACCCCGGCACCTCCAGCACCCGACGGACCGCGATCCCCGCACCCATCCACGCCCGAGCTCGCCGCGCTCCGGCAACCACTCCCCACTCCCCAGCCGCACAGGTGCCCCACACTCCGGCCGCGCGCAGCCAGGTGCGGCTCGACGGCCTGGCCGGAGCCGCGCGGTCGGCGAGCCCTCACAGTTCGCGCAGGCGATCCGCCTCCGACACCGCACTGGGCCGACGGCCACGTCGACGCCGAAGCCGGACCGCCCGCCACCTGCGCCGCACCCCTGGGCCGGCTCTACCCACGCCCACTCCGCACAAGCGGCCGCCCCTCACCGCCCTCCTCAGCTTCGCCGCTTTTCTCCTCACCCACATTGATTTCACTCGACACTGAACTCACCGCACCCTTTGACACACGGCGAGTCGGGCGTCCCACGAGACCCGACCTCGGCCGAACAGGCCCCGCTGAGGTTCCGCCACCCACCCCCTCGCGGGAGGCGCGGTCACCCCCGCCGAAGACCGCGGAAGGTTCGGCGGAGGTCTGCTACCCAGCCCTCGGGGTTCTCCCACGGGATGAAGTGCCCGCCGCGGTCGTGCGCGTTGACGTTGACGTGGTTGAACCAGGCGGCCTGCGGCCCGTCCTCGAACGCCCGGACCCGTTCGGCGGCGGTGCGGATGCCGGGCGGGTTCTCGTAGGTGACGAAGGTGAGGCCGACCGGTGCCTGCACGACGGGCTTCCGGTCGTGCGCGGGCGTCCACGGGTACCGGTTGGCGTTGGCGTAGTAGCGCAGCGAGGTGCCGATCGAGTTGGTCGCCCAGTAGATCGTGGCGTGCGTCAGCAGCTCGTCCGCGGTGAACACCGATCCGAGGTCACCGCCGTTGTCGCTCCACGAGTTCCACCGCTCCAGCAGCCAGGCGAGCAGCCCGGCGGGCGAGTCGCTCAGCCCGTGCGCCAGGGTCCCGCCGTCGAGCACGTGCACGGCGAGGTGCGAGGCCGAGCGGCGGTCCAGCTCGACGATCCGGTCCCGCAGCTCGGCGGGCTGGTCGTCGGTGAGCGGCCGGTTCCGGACGAAGTCCCAGGCGCGCGGACCGGTGAAGAAGTCCAGCGGCAGCCCGGAACCGATGTGGATGCCGTGCAGCTCGTCGGCGTACTTGTGCCCGAGCTGGCTGGAGACGAGGCCGCCGATGTCGCAGCCCCCGGCGGCGTACTTCGCGTGCCCCAGCACCTCGGTCATCAGGACGTGCCAGAGGTCGGCGACCTTCCAGAAGTTGACGTCGGAGAAACCGGTGAGCGGCCCGGGGAACCCGAATCCGGGCAGTGACGGCACGATCACCTCGAACGCGTCCGCCGGGTCGCCGCCGGACGCGCCCGGATCGGCGAGCGGGTCGATCACCTTCGACCAGTGCCAGAACGTCCACGGCCAGCCGTGGGTGAGGATCAGCGGGATCGGGCGGGGTCCGCGGCCCGGCTTGCGCATGAAGTGCACCGGCACCCCGGCGACGGTCACCTGGTAGTGCTCGTAGGCGTTGATCGCGGCCTCCGCCGCGCGCCAGTCGTAGCCGTCCCGCCAGTGCTCGACCAGCTCGCGCAGGTAGCCGGCGGGGACGCCGTAGGACCAGTCGTCGTTCCCCTCGTCCAGCGGCGACCTGGTCGCGGCGAGAGGCGCGCAGGTCGGCCAGCACCTCGTCGGAGACGTGGATCGGAACGGGGTCCAGGGGGAACCGGGTGGTCATGGTGCGGTCCTCGCTCGGTCGGGTGACGGGTTGCGGAGCCGAGCCGCCGCCCGGAGCGCCCGGGCGCGGACCTCCGGCGCCGCAACGATTCCACGAGCACGTCGCGCGGTACAGCGGTCCGAGTCCGCGGCGGAGCGGTGCCGGGTGCTGTTCCAATGGGGCCATGACAGAGCTGCGCACCCTGGGTTCGTCCGACCTCGCCGTCTCCCGCCTCTGCTTGGGCGGCAACGTGTTCGGGTGGACCGCCGACCGGAACGACTCGTTCGCCGTCCTCGACGCCTACACCGCGGCGGGCGGCAACTTCATCGACACCGCCGACTCGTACATGAACCGGCCGGGCAACGAGCCCGGGCAGTCCGAGCGGATCATCGGCGAGTGGCTCGCCGCCCGCGGCGGCCGGGACGACGTGGTCATCGCGACGAAGGTGGCCCACCACCCGGACTTCAGGGGGCTCGCGCCCGCCAACGTCAAGGCGGCCGCGGAGGCCTCGCTGCGCCGGTTGGGCACCGACCGGATCGACCTGTACTACACGCACTTCGACGACGAATCCGTGCCGGTGGCCGACATCATCACCGCGCTCGACGAGCTGGTTCGGGAGGGCAAGGTCCGCGCGATCGCCGCCTCCAACATCAGCCCGCAGCGGCTCGCGGACTCGCTGGCGTTCTCCGAGCGGGAGGGCCTGGCCCGCTACGTCGCGCTGCAACCGCACTACAACCTGGTCTCCCGCGACACCTACGAGGGCGAGCTGCGGGACGTCGTCGAACGGGCCGGGCTGGGGTGCGTGCCGTACTTCGCACTCGCTTCCGGTTTCCTCACCGGCAAGTACCGGCCGGGCAGCACCGTGGACAGCGAGCGCAGCGAACCGCGGCTGGCCGGGCGGTACGCGGGCAGCGAGCGCTCCGCGCGGGTGCTCGCCGCGCTGGACGAGGTCGCCGCCGAGCGGGGCGCGGCGCACGCGACGGTGGCGCTGGCGTGGCTCGCGCGGCAGCCGACGGTGGTCGCGCCGATCGCCTCCGCCCGCAACACCGAGCAGCTGCCCGCGCTGCTCGCGATGCACGACCTGGAACTGACCGCCGACGACCTCCGGAAGCTGGACGCGGCCTCCGCCTGACTCCGACCAGACCCCTGGCCGGTGAGCACCCCCGCCACCGGCCGACGGCACGACCGCCGCGCGCGCCGGGGGGGCGCGGCGACCCCCACCCCCCCCC
>NZ_JAIUKC010000116.1:0-1730 GCF_020177435.1 Saccharopolyspora sp. 7B
CTTGGAACTCCCCGCCGCCGACCTCCGGACGCGGGCCCCGGCCCCCGCCTGACTCCGCCCAGACCGCCCCTTGCGCCCCGACGACGCCGGGCGAACGGGACGGTCACCTGCCGTCGGCGTGCGGCCGATCACCGCCACCCGAGCCCCCGAACGGCCCATCGGCGCATACGATCACCCGCGGCCCGACGCGAACGACCCGGACGGGAAGCCGAACATGAGCGAGCACGACCACCCCGGTGGCCTGGCGCATCCGCGACAGCCGATGACCGGTCGCGGCCCGGACGAACCGGGCCGGGTCGCCACTCCCCTGGAGCTGCTGTTCGACCTGACCTTCGTGGTCGCGGTCGGCACCGCCGCCTCCTTCCTCGCCGAGACGCTGGCCGGGGGGCACGTCGTGCCCGGGATCACCGCGTTCGTGCTCGCGATGTTCGCGATCAGCGTGGCGTGGATCAGCTTCAGCTGGTTCGCCTCCGCCTTCGACACCGACGACTGGCTGTACCGGGCGTTGACGATGCTGCAGATGATCGGCGTGGTCATCTTCGCCCTGGGCCTGCCCGCGCTGTTCACCGGCCTGGCCGAGGAGTCGCGCCTCGAAGTGCGGGTGATCGTGCTCGGCTACGTCGTGATGCGGGTCGCGATGGTGCTGCAGTGGTGGCGAGCGGCGCGGGAATCGCCCGAGTTCAGCGCGGTCGGCTTCGCGAACATCCGGTGGACGGTGCTCGCGCAGGTCGGCTGGGTCGTGCTCGCCTTCGCGAACCTGCCGCTCGGCGTCGCGTTGGCGGCGTTCGTGCTGCTCGGGCTGCTGGAGCTGGCGCTGCCGGTCTTCGCGCAGGGGCGCGCGCACGGCACGCCCTGGCACCCGCACCACGTGGCGGAGCGCTACAGCGCCTTCGCGATCATCACCCTCGGCGAAGGCGTCGTCGGCACCATCGCCTCCTCCGGCGAGCTGCTCGGCGGCGGCAGCGGCGTGAACTGGAGCGGGGACGCGGTCGCGGTGGTCGTCGCGGGCGTCGGCCTGACCTTCGGCATGTGGTGGGTGTACTTCGCGACCCCGTTCGGCGAGGTGCTGGAGCAGCGCCGCGCCCGCGGCTACCTGTTCGGCTACGGGCACATCCTGGTGTTCGGGGGAATCGCCGGGACCGGTGCCGGGCTGCACCTGGCGGGGTTGCAGCTGGAGCACCACTCGACGATCGGCAACGCCACGGTGGTGCTGGCGCTGGCCGTGCCGCTCGGGCTGTACCTGCTGGTCGTGTACCTGCTGCACGCGCTGCTGCTGTCGGAGGCCGACGGGTTCCACGTGCTGCTGCTGGTGATCACGCTCGGGGTGCTCGGGGCCGCGGTGGCGCTCGCCGCGGCGGGCGTGGGGATCGCGGCGTGCCTGCTGGTGGTGATGCTGGCGCCGTACGTGACGGTGCTCGGCCACGAGACGATCGGGCACCGGCACCAGCGGCGCGCGCTGGACGGGCTGCGGCGGCGCTGACGATCATCCGGCGGCGCCGCCGCAGGCGATCACCCGGCGCGGTCGGCGCCGTCGAACGGCAGGCCGCGGGCGAGGAACGCGGTGCCCGCGAGCCCGATCGCGGTGGCGAGCAGCACCCCGGCCGCGCCGACCCCGCTGGCGACCAGCCCCACCGGGGGGGGCGCCGGGGGGGGCCCCCCCCCGGGGGGGGGCGCGGCCGGGGTGTTCCGGGGCTCCGGGTTCAGCGCTTCTTGCCGCTGCGCTTGGCGGC
>NZ_JAIUKC010000116.1:1738-22621 GCF_020177435.1 Saccharopolyspora sp. 7B
CCCCCCGGGGCGGCCGGGGGGGGGCGCCCCCCCCCCCCCCCCCCCCCCCCCCCCCCCCCCCCCCCCCCCCCCCCCCCCCCCCCCCCCCCCCCCCCCCCCCCCGGTTCCCGGTGAGGCGCAACGACATCGCGCGCCCGCGCAGGCCGGGCGGTGTCGATTCGGCCAGCCACGACATGGTCAGCGGCTGACCGACGCCGAGCCCGAGCCCGGCGATCAGCACCGCGACGGCCAGCGCCCACACCGGCACCGGTGCCGCGGTCACCGCGAGCCCGACCGCGGCGGCGGTGATGCTCAGCACCAGCAGCTTCCGGCGGCCCAGCAGCCGGGTGGTGCTGCCCAGGAAGAACCGGGACACCATCGAGGCCACCGCCCGCAGTCCCAGCAGCCCACCGACCACGCCGGAGGCGATGTGCCGTTCGGCGCCGAGCGCGGGCAGGTACACCACCGACAGGTCCACGGCCGCGAGCACCACGCAGCTCGTGCACAGCGCGGGCACCAGTCCCGGCAGCCGCAGCAGCCCGCGCACTCCCGGCGAGCCGTCCGGTGCGGCGGCCGAGGACGGGGTTCCGCTGGTGATGCCGAAGGAGCACACCAGCAGCGCAGCGGCCAGCGCCGTCGCTCCCCAGAAGATCGGCGTGGTGTCCGGGATCGCCGCCGCACCGCCGAACACGACGATCAGCAGCGGCCCGGCGGCCTGCCCGAGCGAGGCGGCGAACGTGTAGTAGCCGAACGCCGCGTCCAGCCGCGCCGAGGACGTCATGTTCGCCACCAGCGCTTGCTGCCCGATCACCGAACACAGGTGTGCGGTGCCCAGCAGCACGTTGCCCACGACGAGCCCCAGCACCGAGCCGCCGAGGGCCAGGAACGCCGCGCCCGCCGCGCACATCAGCACGCCGCCGGCGACCATCACCCGCCGCTCCCCCAACCGGTCCACGATGTGCCCGGCGGGCAGCGCCAGCACCAGCGGCACCAGCGCGAAGCTGCCGGAGAGCACGCCCAGCCAGGACGCGGGCACGTCCAGCTCCAGCGCGCGGTAGGAGGTGGCGGGCCGCAGCACGAAGGTGACGACCTGGGTCAGCACCGCGTGCGCCAGCAGCACCCACACCCGCCGGTCGAGCCTCACGAGGCGTCGCCGTGCAGCAGGCTGCGCGCGGACCGGGCGCTGAGGCTGGCGTCGATGTGCCTGCGCATCAGGTCGGCGGCGGCGTCGGCGTCCCCGGCGATGACGTGTTCGGCGAGCAGCCGGTGCTCGTCGTCGCGCTCGTTGCGCTCCGCGGAGCTGCGGCCTTCGGCGAGCGCGTGCATCCGGTACCGGTCGGCCTTGTCCCACAACCCGTCGAGCGCGTCGACGAGCAGATCGTTGTGCGAGGCGCGGTAGATCGCGGCGTGGAACCGGCGCTGCTCGGCGAGCTGCTGCAAGGACGGGTCGTTCGGCAGGGCCCGCTGCTCGGCGACGGAGCGGCGGATCTCGGCGATGTCGTCCTTGGTGCGGCGTTCGGCGGCGAGGGCGGCGGCCATCGGATCGAGGACCCGCCGCAGCTCCACCAGGTCGCGGACCTCCTCACCGCTGAGCTGGGTGACGCGGGCGTCGCGGTGCGCGTCGAGCTCCACGAGCCGTTCCGTCATGAGCCTGCGCAGCGCTTCCCGCAGCGGGGTGGTGCTGATCCCGATGGTGCGGGCGAGCGTTGCCTGGTTGAGCACCGAGCCCGGCGGGAACTCGCCGGAGAGGATCTTCTCGCGCACGCTCGCGTAGGCGTACTCGCTCTTGGTCATGCGCGCTGCGACCGGTTCGTCCATGCACCCACCCTTCGATCGCTTATAGCCTCGCACATCGGTGCGGGCGGATGCATCGAAGGTGGCATCACCACAGGTGGAGACGTCAGCGACAGCGAGTCGGGATCACCGCGATCGCCGGATCAGGATCCCTCGCGGGCGGAGGTTATAAGCTGCGTGGCGCTCACTTCGAGGCGTCCTTGCCGCGCTGCCAGAACAGCACCCCGCCCTGCGCGACGGCGGCGAGCGCGACGAGCCCGACCGCGAGCCCCGTCATCCAGGTCCAGCCGATGTAGAACGCCACGCCGACCACCAGGGCGAGGACGATGAGCGTCCTGATCAGGAACAACGTCATGCTCCGCGTGCTCATCAGGACACCCCTCCCCGTTCCGGAGCGGCACCGCGCCGCCCCCGCGGAACCCTACCGACCGGCTGATCAGCGGTCGTACCGACCGGACTTGACCGCGCCCAGGAACGCCGCGAAACCCGCGCCCGACGCGACCAGCACGGGAGACGCATCGCCCAGCTTGCTGTCCCGCACCCACGCCCGCCCGGGCACGTCCACCGCCACCTCGACGCAGTTGTTCCCCTGCCCGCTCCGGGATGCCTTGCGCCACTTCGCTGAAGATATCGACATGTCCGCAGTATCCCTCAGATATCCACAAGCTCTTTCCTCAGCCCGCGGATCAGCGCAGTGCTGCCGGCCACCGGCAATGCAGTCGACCGCACGTCATCGAAGAGCTTCGCCAACGTGGCCACTTCGTCCGGCTTGTCCACGAGCTGCCCGCCGATCGGGGTATCCATGTACCCGAGGCTTTCGTGGTCCGAGTCCGGAAAACCGAGCAACACGAAGGAACCGTGCGGACATGCGTGCGCTCCCGCTCCGTACGGAAGCACCTGAATAATCACGTTCGGCTGCGCGGACATCGAGATCAGATGATCGAGCTGCGGACCCATGAGATCCGGACCGCCAACACGGCGATGCAGTGCCTCCTCCACGAGCACGACCCGCAGCTCCAGTCGGGGTTCTTCAAGCAGCCTCCGCTGACGCGCCAGCCTGGCCGAAACCCACGCGTCCAACGTGTCCCCGCTCAGCGATGCACGTCCGACTTGGTGCATCTCCCGCACGTAGTCCTCGGTTTGAAGCAGACCGGGGATGATGCCCAATTCGAACGTGCACACCTGCGAGGCGTCTGTCTCGTAGTCGACATAGGGCACGAACCACGAAGGAAGCCGGTAAGCGGACCAACGCCCACGACTCGTTCCCGCTCGCCGGATCTCCTCCATCTCGTCCCGGACAGCTTGATCAGCGCCGTAGAGGTCGAGCAAGGCCGCAAGCTCCAGCTTCTTCGCACCCGACCTTCCGGCCTCCATGTGCCTGATCTTCGCTTCCGCGCAGCGGCCGGACGTTGTGCGGTGCGGTTGTGGTGGCGGCGCGATTGGCGGTCCCGGCGAGCACCTGTGGTTCTTGTGTCGCGGAGACGCTGCTCGCCCGAGCGCGGCGAGCGCCCCGCGTTCGGAACGGACCGGGGCTTGGGCGCGGGGTTCTGGCGGACGCCGCTGGCATCGTGTCCTGCGGTGTGCTGGAGGCAGCCTTCCCCGAGCCTGCGGCGGACATGTGCGCGGACCGCTGGATCTGCGCCGGACCGAGCCCGCGGACCTGAGCACCCGGTGCCCCCGCTGCCTGGTCGCGGCCGAGACCGGCCACGAGGGGCCGTGCGTGGCGTGACCCGACCTCGGGTCCGGTGCGCCGGATCCGCGCGAGCCTCCTGTGCGCCGCGGCCTCCCCCGATCCCGGTCGCGCGAGGGAGGACAGGACCCCGCACCCGCCCACGCGGGTGCGGGGTCCTTCGCGTCCGGCGTCGAACAGCTCACCCTCGACTTCCGCGGGGGACGACCACGCCGCCGAAACGCCTGTACCGCTCCGAGAGGTTCGCCGAGTACGGGCGTCTCCCCGGCTTCGTTCGCCCCGGCCGACGGCACTCGTCACGGCGAGGTCCTGCACGTCAAAGACCTCCGCGGTCCGACCGGCTGAAAAGCCCCTGGCACGAGCCGGGATCCCGCTACGCTGATCCACTGATCACGATCGTTGGGGCGGCGGCTGATCAAGGGGGGCGCGGCATGGCGGACGAAGACGAGGACGACGAACGGACCCAGCAACCGGGCGCCGGCGGCGACGTCCCGTGGGTGGCGATCATCGGATTCGCCGCCTCCGTGGTGACCGTGCTCGGATTCCTCGGGTTCCAGAACGTCGGCGAGATCCGGGAATGGGTGGCGTCGGGACCGAGCACGTCCGCCGCACCGTCCGTCGACCGCTACGCCGCGGACACCTCGGAGACCGACGACCCCGGGACCACCGAGGACGCGGAGACCACCGAACCGTCCGAGAACGCCGAAACGACCACCGCGGAAACGACCTCCGACGAGGACGAGCCCGAACACGACCCCACCGACCTGGACGACGAGGCCACCGACCTCACCCCGTTCACCGCACCGGCACTGCTCACGAGCTCCTTCACCACCGAGCGCACCAGGTACGCGCTGGTCGCCTCCGGAGCCAAGCCCTGCACGGCGGCGCTCGGGATGACCGACGAGGTGCCCACCGCGCTCACCGGCTACGGGTGCTCGACGTCGGTGATCGGGGTGTACCGCATCGACGACGACACCGCGGGCGATGACGAACAGGTCGTCGTCACGGTGCAGGTCGTCCCGTTCGACACGGCCGCCGACGCCCGGGGCGCTCGATCGAGCATCGCCGCGAACTCGCGCTGGGACTTCGGGACCTGGTGCCCCGGCTCCGGTTCCGGGCAGGACGTCTGCTCCACCGGATATTCCGCCGCCCGCAAGCACCTCTTCATGCGCCACGACCACCGCTACCTGATCGGGGTATCGGCGGTGTACGCGAACCTCAGCTCGACGGCGGCCGCGGAACCGTGGCTGACCGAGGCCGCAGCGGCGGCGGTGTCGGCGAGCGGGCCGCGGAACCACGAGTGATCCCGGGTCGGCCGCACCAGGTGATCGGGCCGATTCATCCGCGGTGGTGCGAGGAATCCGGGCGGGTGACCGCCGGCGCGTTGAGGCTGCCGAGGAGGGCGAGGGCTTCGGCCGACGGGCTGCCGGGTTCGGCGCGGTAGACCATCAGCTGCTGGCCCGGCGCGCTGTGCACCGAGAACGTCTCGTAGCTCAACGTCATCTCCCCCACCTGCCGGTGGAAGAACCGCTTGGACTCGTGGGCCTTGCGGCGGACGTCGTGCCGCGCCCACAACCGCACGAACTCGGTGCTGTGCAAGGACAACTCGCCGACCAGCTCCACCAGCCGCGGATCCTCGCGGTCGAGGCCGGCGGCCGCGTGCAGCCCGGCGACGGTGTTCTCCGCGACCCGCTCCCAGTCCAGGAAGAACCGGTGCGCGTCCGGATCGAGGAACAGCATCCGCACCAGATCACCGCTGTGGGGATGCCCGCCGTAGAGGGCGGCGCCGAGCTCGTTGTCGGCGAGGACGGTGTAGTAGCGGTCCAGCACGACCGCCGGGGTGCCGGGCCAGGATTCCAGCAGCCGCAGCAGGTTCGGGCTCACCCGCTCCGACCGCGCGGTCCGCCGGACGGTGCCGGGCCGGGTGAGGCGGTGCAGGTGCGTCGTGGCCTCCTCGTGCAGGTGCAGCACCGTCGCCAGCGCGTCGATCACCTGCGGCGACGGGTTGCGCTCCCGGCCCTGCTCCAGCCGCACGTAGTAGTCCGAGCTGACCCCGGCCAGCGAGGCGAGCTCCTCGCGGCGCAGGCCCGCCACCCGCCGCCTGCCCACCGCGGGCAGGTTCCAGTCCTCGGGCCGCACCTGGGCGCGGCGGGCGCGGAGGAATTCGCCGAGCGGGTTGTCACCGTCCATGCCGTCCAGGCTAGGCGCGTCCGGCCGCCGGAGGGTGGCAGCGGAACTCCTAGGCAGGGCGTACGAGCGGGCAGGAGAGGCGGCCGGGCACGGGAAAGGCGGGTCGCCCGCCCCACCCGGCGAACGACCCGCCTTCCACCCTCCCCGACCCGTTTCAGGGGCGGGTGAGCCACTGCGCGGCGTCGCGCACGCCCGCCGCGGTGATCTGGTGCCCGCCAGGGTGCCAGGACGTCGTGATCTCCGCACCGCGAGTGGTCAGCGCCTCGACCAGCCCGTTCGCGGCGGCCAGCGGGGCCATCGGATCGGCCTGCCCGTTGCCGAGGAACACCCGGGTGCCGGTGAGGTCGTGCCGGGGCGCGTCCGGGACGGGCAGCATCGCGGCGAACAGCACCGCCTCGGCCAGCACCTCCGGGCGCAGCAGGGCCACCGCGGCCGCGATGTTGGCGCCGTTGGAGAAGCCGACGGCGACGAGCCGCCTGCCGCGCCACCCGTAGGCGTCCACGGCCTCGGCGAGGAAGTCGGCGAGCTGGTGGGCGCGGGCCACGACGTCCTCGGTGTCGAACACGCCCTCCGACAGCCGCCGGAACCAGCGGGCCGCGCCGCCCTCCGACACCGGCCCGGCGGGGGCGAGCACCGGGGACCGCGGGCTGAGCTGCTCGGCGAGCCCGCGCAGGTCACCGGGTGCGCCCCCGGTGCCGTGCAGCAGCACCAGGACGGGCGCGTCCAGGGCGCCGTCGGCGTGCTCGTGCGGCAGGGACAGCGCGGTCACCCCAGCACCTCCGGGTTGTTCTCGGCGGGCAGGTCCAGCTTCGGCAGCATGCGGTCGATGTCCTCGCGCTTCGGCTCCAGCCACGGCGGCAGCTTCAACGCGCGCCCCAGTTCCAGCAGGGGTTCGTCCGCGGTGAAGCCGGGTTCGTCGGTGGCGATCTCCAGCAGGGTGCCGCCGGGTTCGCGGAAGTAGAGGGAGCGGAAGTACTGCCGGTCCAGGATGGAGGTGACGTTCACCCCGTCGCCGACGAGCTCCTCCCGCCATGCGGCCTGCGTCGCCTCGTCCGGTGCGCGCCACGCCACGTGGTGCACCGCGCCGGCCGCGACCAGGCCGCGCGGGGCGTCCGGGGTGACCAGCACGTCGACGAAGGCGCCCGGCCCGCCGTCCCCGGCGGTGAACCGGAGGCGGTTCTGCTCCTGGGCGGCGAATTCGAGGCCGAGGCCGCGGAACATCTCGGCGGTCGCGTCCTCGTGGTCGACCGACAACGTCACCGAGTGCAGGCCGCGCACCCCGTGCTCGGCGGGCACGGTGCCGCCTTCCCACGGCGCGCGCGGATCGCCCTGCGGGTGCGCGACCAGGGACAGCGCCAGGCCGTCCGGGTCGCGGAAGGTCAGCGCCTCCTCACCGTCGCGGCTGTGCACCCGGCTGGTCTCGACGCCCTGCTCGGCGAGGTGCCGCTGCCACCAGCCGATCGAGCCCTCCGGCACCGAGAACGACGTGGTGGTGGCCTGGCCGGTGCCGTGCCGCCCGCTGGGCGCGTCCTTCCACGGGAAGAACGTCAGCAGCGAACCGGGCTTGCCGGACTCGTCGCCGTAGTAGAGGTGGTAGGTGCCCGGGTCGTCGAAGTTGACCGTCGTCTTGACCAGGCGCAGGCCCAGCGTCCGCAGGTAGAAGTCCGCGTTGCGCTGCGGATCGCCCGCGATCGCCGTGACGTGGTGCAGCCCGCTCGTCGCGATGCTCATCGAAATCTCCACTGCTGGAAGGGAACCCGCGCGGGTGCGCGGGTGTCCGGCGGTCCTCCCGCCGAAGGCCCCCCGACCGGGAGGACCGCCGGAGCTTCCGCCGCCCGCAGGGCCACCGAAGCGGTCGGGCGGAAGCGGTCAGGCGCCGTTCTTGAGGCGCCGGGCGACCTCGACGACGCGGCGGGCCTGCACCCCGGCGGCGGTGCGGGTCTCGTCGTCCACCGGCAGCTGGCCCTGGGCGTCGACGTGGCTGGTGCCGTACGGGTTGCCGTCGACGAACTTGGAGCCGTCGGTGTAGCCGGGGCTCACGATGATGCCGCCGAAGTGGTGGATCGTGTTGTACAGCGCCAGCAGCGTGGACTCCTGGCCGCCGTGCTTGGTGGCGCTGGAGGTGAAGCCGCTGTAGACCTTGTCGGCCAGCAGACCCTGCTGCCACTCGCCGCCGAGGGTGTCGATGAACTGCTTGAGCTGGGCGGCGATGTTGCCGTAGCGGGTGGGCGAACCGAAGATCACCGCGTCGGCCCACACCACGTCCTCGGCCGCGACCTCCGGCACCGACCGGGTGGCCTCGACGTTGGCGCGCCACGCGGGGTTCGCGTCGATGGCGGCGTCGGGGGCCAGCTCGGGCGCCTTGCGCAGGCGCACCTCGGCGCCGGCCTTCTCCGCCTCGGCGACCAGTGCGTTCGCGATCTCGTTGATCGTCCCGGTCGACGAGTAGTAGATGACGCTGAGCTTGACGGGGTCGGCCATGAACAACTCCTTCGCGGGGCCGGGCGTCGAACCCGGCCGGGGTTCTCGTTCGGGAGCTCCGCGGCTCCTCGGGGAGGACGCTATCGAGATTTCCTCTTCCTCGCAAGATACTTTCCGGCGAAGCATCGGGCCGGTAGACTCGCTCCGGCGAACGGACCACCCGAGGGGAGAACAGGTGAGCGGCGGCAGCGCCACGAACGCGGTGCGGACGACGGAGAACGGAGGTGCGCGGGCCGACGCCGGCACCGATGACGACGAGATCGTCACCTGGTGGGGCCTGGTGATCGAGGGCTACCACCTCACCCAGGAACGCCTGATGAGCGAGATCGCCGACCGCTTCGGCCTCGCCCCCGGGTCCTTCGACATCCTGCTGCGCCTGGTGCGCTCCCCCGAGCACAAGATGCCGATGACCCGACTCGCCCGGGAAGCCGCGCTCAGCAGCGGCGGCTTCACCAAGGTCGCCGACCGGCTCGCCGCCGCCGACCTCATCGTGCGCGAACCCTGCGACACCGACCGCCGCGTCACCTACGCGGTGCTCACCGAGCACGGCCTCGACATGGCCGAACGCGCCCGCGAAGCCTGCGCCGAGATCCTGCGTCGCCGCGTCCTCGCCCCGCTCGGGCTGGACCGGTCCGAAGCGCTCGCCGAAGCGATGCGCACGCTGCGCGCCGCCAACGGCGAGGACGGGATCTACTAGCCGCGCAACGGCAACCGGGCCCGCAGCGACCAGGCGCCGTCGAACTCCACCAGCCACGCCTCGTCCAGCAGCGCGGGCGGCGGAAGAGCACCCGCCACGTGCTCGGCGATCTCCCGCGCCCGCTGCGGGGTCACGTCGAGCGCGATCGTGACGTGCGGATCAGGTTCGCCGTACCTGCCGTCGTAGGGGCGCAGGTCCCACCGCGCGGCGAGCTCCGCGGTCAGCTCGCGCAGCGGACCGTCCGGTTCGGGCCGCAACGGCACGAATCCCTCGTCGAGGTGGCGCTGCGCCACGTCCGCGGTGAACTCCACCCGCACCGGTGCGCGGCGCGCGACGAGCTCGGCCAGTTCCGCCAGCACCGCCTCGTCCACCTCCGGCAGGAACGGGTGCAGCACCGTGAGGTGCGCGGGCAACCCCGGCCGCACCGCGCCCGGGAACCGCTCCCCGACCGCACGCAGCAGCGGATCCGCGACGGGAACGGGGAACAGGACGGCGGTGGCGCGGGCGGAAGGCATGGGTCCCTTATACCGCCCCGAGATCACCCCGTCCCGCGCACCGCCGGTCCCGCCGGGGGATCGAGCGCCCACCGCCCGGACGATGATCGACTCGACCGCGGTTGGCTAGGCTGGGTGGCCGATCGGGCCCCGGCGCACGGCGGTCCGGAAGCACCCGGACGGCGAACAGGGGCGTGCATGGTGGTCAGGAAGCGGGATCCGGCGCGGACGCTGGCGCTGCTGTGGCGAGCGCCGGAGCACCGCTCCCGCAAACCCGGGCTCGGCGCCGACGAGATCGTGCGGGCCGGCATCGAGCTCGCCGACGCCGAAGGCCTCGCCGCGCTGTCGATGCGCGGCGTCGCCGAACGCCTCGGCGCGGGCACCATGTCGCTCTACACCTACGTGCCGAGCAAGGAAGACCTCATCGACGTCATGCTCGACACCGTCTACGGCGAGATCGAGCCGGCCGGCCCCGAACTCACCGGCTGGCGCGCGAAGCTGGAGCACGTGGCGCGGCAGAACTGGGAACTGCACCGCAAGCACCCGTGGACGCTGGAGATCGGCACCGCCCGCCCCGTGCTCGGCCCGCAGGAGACCGCGAAGTACGAGCGCGAACTGCGCACCGTCGACGGCATCGGGCTCACCGAGGTCGAGATGGATTCGGTGCTGAGCCTCGTGCTCGGGCACGCGCGCACCGCCGCCCGCGGGGCCGCGGAGGCCGCCGACGCCGAACGGCGCACCGGCCTCACCGACGAGCAGTGGTGGCAGGCGCACGCCCCGCTGCTGGACCGGCTGATCGACCCGGAGCACTTCCCCACCGCGGCGAAGGTGGGCACCGCGGCGGGCTCGGCACACGGCGCGGCGACGACCGCGGCGCACCGCTTCGAGTTCGGACTGGCTCGCGTGCTGGACGGCGTGGAAGTGCTCATCCGCTCCCGCGAGCGGTCCGGGAGCTGACGAGACGCCCGCTCACGCCGTTGTGGGCGGGACGTCCCACCGGGAGGGAACCACATCGCCGCCCGCCGGTCCACGGTTCGCGATCACCGCAGGGGTTCCCTCCGCGAACCGGGTTCACGGCGCGACCGCGGGCCGCGGCGCGGTGAGCAGGGTGTCCTCCGGGGCGCGGCGCGGGGTGGCCGGCACCGGGGTGCCGTAGCCGATCCGCAGCACCGCCTGCGGTTCCAGCGTTCCGCCGAGCAGCGCCCGCAGTTCGCCGCGGGTCTCCCGCACCTCGATCACCTGGGAGAGCATCGACGCGGCCAGCCCGAGGGAGGTCGCGGTCAGCAGCAGCCGCTGCAACGCCTCCCCCGCCTCCAGGTCCGCCTGCCTGCCGCGGCCGTACGAGCACAGCACCAGCATCAGCGGGTCGTCCTCGAAGTCCTTGCCCGGCACCCGCGGCCGGTCCCGCCCACCGGAGTAGTCGCGCAGCACCCACTCGTCCTGCGGTTCCCGGGTCGGGCCCGCCGAGGCGGCCTGCACGCCCTCCGCCGCGCCGTCCGGCAATCCCGTCCACGCCGCCATCTCCGCGCGGAACGCCTCGTCGCGCAGCTGCCGGTCATGCGCCCGGCGCACCAGTCCGAGCAGCTCGGCGCGCTGCGGCCGGTCGACCACGTGCAGCCAGGAGTGCTCGGCGGACACCGAGCCGACCAGCGCGGTGCGGTGCGGCTTCGGCACCGGGGTGGCCAGGAACGGGCGCCGGTTGGTTCGGCGGGCGGTGATGGCGCGCAGCAGCGCGGACTGCTCGGCGCGCACCCGGACGGAACCGCCGCGCCGCACCTGGGCCAGCAGTTCCGGTTCCCGCTCGCTGGGCAGCAGGGTGACCAGCGGCCGCACGCCGACGTGCTCCAGCGCCAGCCGCAGGTCGTACAGCGCCGCCCCGCACCCCAGCCGTAGCTCCCGGTCCTCCGGGTCGGTGCCGGGCATCCGGCGGCTGAGGTCGGCGTGCAGTTCGATCACGTCCGCGGTCACCCGGAACAGCCACGGCTGCCGGTTGTGCAGCGACGGGGCCCGGCCGGCCAGCCGCACCACCTGCGCGACCTGCTCCGGTGCGAGCCCCAGCGCCGGCGGGAATGCGGGCACGCCGTCCATGACCTCGTCCTCCTGACCGCGGGAGCGGGGGCGATGCCCCGCGCGATCCACGATGCAGGCCGGGCCGGTCCCGCTGACATGGGCCAAAGTCCCGCATCGGGAGCAGCGCACCCGCCGCCGGAGCCCCGGCTCAGACCGGTTGCGGCAAGCGGCGGCCAGCGGGGCGGGTCGTGGCCTGGTAGCAGGGGCGGCACACCTCGCCGGTGGAGGTCATGGTGAGCTGCGGGGCGAGCAGCCGGAGGCCGTGCTCGGGGGTCTCCTGGCAGATGCCGTGGTGGCCGGCTTGGCGGCACAGGCAGGTGCACAACGCGTCCATCGTTCCTCCTAGGAGTGTCGGCTCCCGGCGCACGCACCGCCGCGACCTCATCGTCGTCCACAGTGGAATCACCGTCGGATCTCCCGCGGGCGCGGGAGGGGCGACCCCGGTGCGAAGGCGCACCACCGGGTTCCCCCACCGGGCTCCCCCGCCGGGCTCGCACCACCCGGCGGGGATCCGATCAGTCCTCGATCGTGCAGAGCACCGCGCCCTGCGACACCGAGTCGCCCGGCGCCGCGCTGAGCCCGGTGACCGTGCCGTCCTTGTGCGCGGTCACGGGGTTCTCCATCTTCATCGCCTCCAGCACGCCGATCAGCTCTCCGGCGGCGACCTGCGCGCCTTCTTCCACGGCGAGCTTGATCAGGGTGCCCTGCATGGGTGCGGTGACCGCGTTGCCGAAGACCGCCCCGCCCGCGCCACCGGCGGCGCGCTTGCGCGGCTTCTTCTTCGCCGCCGCGGCCGGTGCGCCGCCGCCCAGGTCGGCGGGCAGCGAGACCTCCACGCGGCGGCCGTCGACCTCGACGATCACCGTGCGGCGCGGCGCGGCCTCCTCCTCCGGCGGGACGGAGTCCTCGAACGGCGCGAGCCGGTTGTCGAACTCGGTCTCGATCCACCGGGTGTGCACGGTGAACGACTCCAGGCCGGTCTCGGCGACGTACGCCGGGTCGCGCAGCACGGCGCGGTGGAACGGGAGCACGGTGGCGATGCCGTCGACCTGCATCTCCTCCAGCACGCGGCGGGCCCGCGCGATGGCCTGCGGGCGGTCGGCGCCGGTGACGATCACCTTCGCCAGCAGCGAGTCGAACTGGCCGCCGATCACGCTGCCCGATTCCACGCCCGCGTCCACCCGCACGCCGGGTCCGGCGGGGGCGACGAACCGGGTAACGGTGCCCGGGGCGGGCAGGAAGTTGCGGCCCGGGTCCTCGCCGTTGATCCGGAACTCGATGGAGTGGCCGATCGGGGTGGGGTCGGCGTCCAGGTCGAGGTGCCCGCCCGCGGCGATGCGGAACTGCTCGTTCACCAGGTCCAGCCCGGTGGTCTCCTCGGAGACGGGGTGCTCGACCTGCAGCCGGGTGTTGACCTCCAGGAAGGAGATGGTGCCGTCGGCGCCGACGAGGAACTCGACGGTTCCGGCGCCGTGGTAGCCGGCCTGCGCGCAGATGGCGCGGGCGGCGGTGTGGATCTGCTCGCGCTGCGCGTCGCTGAGGAACGGGGCGGGCGCCTCCTCCACCAGCTTCTGGTGCCTGCGCTGCAGCGAGCAGTCCCGGGTGCCGACCACGATGACCTTGCCGTGCTGGTCGGCCAGCACCTGGGCCTCCACGTGGCGCGGCCGGTCCAGGTAGCGCTCCACGAAGCACTCGCCGCGGCCGAAGGCCGACACGGCCTCGCGCACCGCGGAGTCGAACAGCTCCGGGATCTCCTCCAGCGTGCGGGCCACCTTGAGGCCGCGACCGCCACCGCCGAAGGCGGCCTTGATCGCGACGGGCAGCCCGTGCTCCTCGGCGAAGGCGACGACCTCGTCGGCGTTCGCGACCGGGTCCTCGGTGCCGGGCACCAGCGGCGCCCCGGCGGCCAGCGCGATCTTGCGGGCGGTGACCTTGTCGCCGAGGTCGCGGATCGCCTGCGGCGTCGGGCCGATCCACACCAGCCCGGCGTCCAGCACGGCCTGCGCGAAGTCGGCGTTCTCGGACAGGAAGCCGTAGCCCGGGTGCACCGCGTCCGCCCCGGCGCGGGTCGCCGCGGAGATCACCTTCTGGAAGTCCAGGTACGACTCGGCGGCGGTGGTGCCGCCCAGCGCGAACGCCTCGTCGGCGAGGCGGACGAACACCGCGTCGGCGTCCGGTTCGGCGTACACGGCCACCGAGGCGATGCCGGCGTCCCGGCACGCCCGCACCACTCGCACCGCGATCTCGCCGCGGTTGGCCACCAGAACCTTCTTCAACCCCATGGTGTTCACACCATCCCTGTACGCAGTGGTCGTGTCCCGGCGGGTCCCGGTGCGGGAACCGGCCGGTCGTTCTTCGGGGCGCGCGCGGCGCCGGGTGCGGCGCGCATCAGCGCGGCCGCGTGGAGTAGCGCCACGCCCCCTCGCCGGGACGCGGGGCCGCCTGCGCCGGGCCGAACCGCAGCCGGTCCGCGCGGGAGACCCAGTACGACACCGGTCCCCGCGGTTCCGGTTCCGGTGCGGCGGCACCGAGCGCGCTGATCGTCGCGGTCAGCGCGGCGAGCTCGGTGTCGGTGGGGCTGCCGCGCACGACGCGCAGCAGCGGTCGCGGCCGCGCCCCGGTGCCGTCGTCCTCCCCGCTCAGCACGTCGAGCCGCGGCGCGTTCTCGTCCGGACTGCTCATCGCGGCTCCTTCACAGCGGGATGTTGCCGTGCTTCTTGGCGGGCAGGGACTCCCGCTTGTCCGCCAGCATCCGCAGCGACCGGGCCAGGTAGCCGCGGGTGTGCGAGGGCGGGATCACCGAGTCCACGTAGCCGCGTTCGGCCGCCACGTAGGGGTTGCACAGGGTGTCCTCGTACTCCTGCTGGAGCTGGGCGCGCAGCGCCTCCACGTCCTCGCCGCGCTCGGCGGCCTCCTTCAGCCTGCGCCGGTAGAGGATGTTCGCCGCGCCCTGGGCGCCCATCACCGCGATCTGCGCGGTCGGCCAGGCCAGGTTGATGTCCGCGCCGAGGTGCTTGGAGCCCATCACGTCGTAGGCGCCGCCGTAGGCCTTGCGGATGATCACGGTGACGAGCGGGACGGTCGCCTCGGCGTAGGCGTAGAGCAGCTTCGCACCGCGCCGGATGATGCCGTTCCACTCCTGGTCGGTGCCGGGCAGGAACCCGGGCACGTCCACGAAGGTCAGCACCGGCACGTTGAACGCGTCGCAGGTGCGCACGAACCGCGCGGCCTTCTCGCTGGCGTCGATGTCGAGGGTGCCCGCCATCTGGGTGGGCTGGTTGGCCACGACGCCGACGCTGCGCCCTTCGACGCGGCCGAAGCCGACGACGATGTTCGGCGCGAACAGCGCGGAGACCTCCAGGAACTCGCCGTCGTCGAGGACGCGGGTGAGCACTTCCTTGACGTCGTAGGGCTGGTTCGGCGAATCCGGCACCAGCGCGTCGAGTTCGAGGTCGGACTCCCCCACCCCGTCGGCGATGGACCCGGCCTCGGCGTCCGCGTCGAACGCGGGCGGGTCGGAGAGGTTGTTCGACGGCAGGAACGACAGCAGTTCCTTGACGTAGTCGACCGCGTCCTGCTCGTCGGAGGCCAGGTAGTGCGCGTTGCCGGAGCGGGAGTTGTGCGTGCGGGCGCCGCCGAGCTCTTCGAAGCTGACCTCTTCCCCGGTCACCGTCTTGATCACGTCGGGCCCGGTGATGAACATGTGCGAGGTCTGGTCGACCATCACGGTGAAGTCGGTGATCGCCGGGGAGTAGACCGCTCCGCCCGCGCACGGCCCCACGACCAGCGAGATCTGCGGGATGACGCCGGAGGCGTGGGTGTTGCGCTTGAAGATCTCCGCGTAGAGCCCCAGCGCGGCCACGCCCTCCTGGATCCGGGCGCCGCCGGAGTCGTTGATGCCGACCAGCGGGCAGCCGGTCTTGAGCGCCAGGTCCATCACCTTGACGATCTTCTCGCCGAACACCTCGCCGAGGGAGCCGCCGAACACGGTGAAGTCCTGCGAGAACAGGCAGATCTTGCGCCCGTCGACGGTGCCGTAGCCGGTGACGACGCCGTCGCCGTAGGGCCGGTCGGCGTCCAGGCCGAAGTTGGTGGAGCGGTGCCGGGCGTGCTCGTCGAGTTCCACGAACGAGCCGGGGTCGAGCAGCAGGTCGATGCGCTCGCGGGCGGTGAGCTTGCCCTTGGCGTGCTGGCGTTCGATGGCCCGGTCGGAACCCGCGTGCACCGCCTCGTGGTTGCGCCGGTACAGGTCCGCCAGCCGGCCGGCGGTGGTGTGGATGTCCGGCTCCTCCGCGGGCGGGACGCCCACCGGTTCCGTCGCGCTGCTCATCGCTCCTGCGACCGCCATTCCTCGCTCGTGGACGATTCCGCGGCCGTGCGCGCCGATCCGGCGGGCGGACCGCGTCGGCACGACCGGAACCCGGGCTGGCCCGGGTTCCCCGAGCGGAGGCTAATCCGCGGACGTCCGGCGAGTCAACCGAGAAGTGAGCAGGCCCTACCCGGCTCCGGTACGGGAAAGCGCTGGTTCACGACCACCACGGTCCAGAGAAGTGAACAGCCGCTAGTGGGGTTCCGAGCCGCTGGTGAACATCAGCGCGGCGCCGACCCGGCGCACCGCCTCCGGGGCGCGGACGGTGCCGGTGCGGGCCATGTCGTTGGCCAGCGTCAACGTGGCCTGCACCAGGACCCGCGCGGTGGCCGCGTCCAGCTCCGGGCGCACCTCGCGCAGCAGCGCCACCCACTCGGTCACGTACTCGTGCTGGGTCTGCCGCGCCCGGTGCCGCTCGTGGTCGGGCAGGTCCCCCCCCTCGCCGACGAGGATGTCGATGAACCCGCCGTGGTCGAGGGCGAAGGTGATGTAGGACCACAGCAGCGCGCGCAGCGCCTCGGCCGCGTCGGGCCGGCGCACCAGGGTCCGGCCGAGGTCGATCTCCAGCCACGCCGAGCCGCGGGTGATCACCGCGTCGAGCAGTTCCTGCTTGCTGGCGAAGTGGTTGTAGACGCTGGGCCCGGCGATGCCGACCTCGGCGCCGATCTCCTCGGTGGTCACGGCCGCGTAGCCGCGTTCGGCGAACAGCCTGGTCGCCGCGGACAGCAGCTGGCGCCGTCGGGACGAACCGCCGCGCTGCAGCAGCAGCGCGTCCGCGTCCGGCGTGGCCGCCCCGCGCCCGGACAGCAGCGGCGGCAGCCCGGCGACGGTGACGATCACGTCCCGCAGCAGCGCCTCGAACTGGGCCCGCGGCAGCTCCACGCGGTGGTACGACGGGCTGGTCAACGCGCTGAACAGGCACCAGCCGCGGAACCGCGCGTCCTCCTCGGCCAGGTCGGGCCGCCAGGAACGGGCGAGGTCGGCGAGGCCGCCCGCGACGACCCGCAGCTGGTCCTTGAGCTCGTCGCGGTCCTCCGCGGGCAGGTGCCGGGCCTCCCGCTGCCACAGCACCCCGAGCTCGCGGTGGTCCAGCGCGGTCGCGGCCAGTTCCCGGACCACCGCGTCCAGGTCGTCGGAGCGCGCCCCCAGCACCCGCTCGAACGGGTGCAGGTGGTCGAGCACGACCCGGTGCAGCAGCAGCTGCTTGCCCTTGAAGTGGCGGTACAGCGCGGACGGGCCGACCCCGACGGCCTCCGCGATGTCGCTGACGCCGACCCGCGCGTAGCCCTGCTCGTAGAACAGGCGGGAGGCGGCGGCGATGATGAGCTCCCGCCGGTTCCGCGGCCGGGTCCCACCCGGCTTCGTCTCGGCCACTGGCCCGACCTCCCGGCACGCTCGTCCCGGCGCGTTCGCGCCGCGTTCCCGGCACAGGATAGGCCGGGCGCCGCCGAGCACCGGTCCTCCCGCACGCGCCCGCGCATCCGCTACGGTCAGCGCTGACCGCGAAGAGTGGATCACGGCCGGGCGAGCGCGGCCGATCCGACCTCAGCCTCGGAGGAGGCCCGGCATGACCGGCAGCACCGGGATCCGCACCAGCACCGGCGACGGCGTGCGCACCGTCCACCTCACCCGGCCGGAGCAGCGCAACGCGATGGACGGCGCGATGTTCGCCGCCTACTACACCGCGCTCGCCGAAGCCGACGACGACCCGGAGGTGCGGGCGATCGTGGTCACCGGCGACGGCGACTGGTTCTGCAGCGGAGCCGCGCCGGACGCCCTGCACCTGCTGGCCGGGGACGACGCGCCCGACCTGGAGACCGCGCTCGGACATCCGCCGCACCTGCCGATGACGCTGCGAAAACCGCTGATCGCGGCCGTGAACGGCGGCGCCGCCGGGCTGGGGCTCGCGCAGGCGCTGTTCGCGGACGTGCGGTTCCTGGCCGAGGGCGCGCGGCTGTCCACCGCGTTCAGCAAGCTCGGCCTGATCGGCGAGTACGGCACCGCCTGGCTGCTGCCCCGGCTCGTCGGCGTGGGCGCCGCGATGGACCTGCTGCTGTCCGCCCGCAAGATCGACGCGGCCGAGGCGGCGGCGCTCGGCCTGGCGCAGCACGTGCTGCCGCGGGCCGAGGTGCTGCCCGCCGCCCAGGAGTACGCCCGCGGGCTCGCCGCGCACTGCTCACCGCGGTCGATGGCGGTCATCAAGCAGCAGGTGTGGCGCGGGCTCGACCTCGACGGGCCGCGGGCCGTCGCCGAATCGGTGCGGCTGATGGGCGAATCGCTGCGGGCACCCGATTTCCAGGCCGCCGTGCAGCGCCTCGGGCAGCGCGAACCGATCGACTTCCCCCCGCTGCCGCCGAACCGATCGGCGTGAGCGGCGCCGCCCGCGGAACTGCTCCGCGCGGCGCCGGATTCACCCGGAACCACCACTCCCGCGGCGTGCCTCGAACCAGGCGCGCACCTCGGCCGGGAGCCGATCCCCCACCCCGGGCTCCGGGTCGTAGCAGGCGGCGTAGGCCTCCGCGAACCATTCCTTCGGGGTCGAGAACTGGTAGTTGGACAGCGCGTGCGCGCGGCGCTGCGCCGTCGAGTAGCTGACCCAGTCGTCGTACTGGTCCACGTGGTAGGTGCGCCCCTCGACGTCGAGGACGGTCGCGCCGCCGTCGTCGAGGGACCAGGGCTGCGCGAGGGCGAGCCGGACGAACCGCAGCGCCAGGTCCCGGCGCCGCTCGAACTCCGGCGGTGCCAAGAGCGCCTTGAACCGCTCGAAGTACGCGTGCAGCCGGTCCCCGTTCCCGCGCACCTCCGGCGTGCGGATCAACGCGGAGAGCGTGCTCACGGCGGCCGCCTGCGGCAGCCCGCCGAGCACGTCGAGGAGGTCGGCCTTCCGCAGCACCGCCCTCGCGACCTCGCCGTCCGCGTCGCCGCCGTGGACCCGCCAGCCGCCGAAGCGCTCCTGCGCGGCGAGCTCGACCGACCACTCGACCATCGCGTCGACGGAGTGGCCCACCTCGTGGCGGACGGTCCACTCCAGCAGGTTCCCGTGGGCCAGCTCGTCCGAGACGCCGGCCATGACGTGCCGCCGCCCCGGGCGGATCCCGAGCCGGTGGTCCTGGCGCAGGCCGACGCCGCTCATCCCGCTCAACGCCCCGTGGTCCATCAGGCGGCGCTGCCAGTGGGAACCCCGGTTGAGCCGCGCGTACAACCAGCCGGGTGCGCGGATCCCCCCGGCGAGGATCGGGCGCACGATGCCGATGGTGCGCTCGTCCTCGTCGTAGGCGCTGGCGCGCGCGCCGCCCGGGTCCGGTTCGATGGCGACGAGCTGCTCGTTCGGACCCAGGTCTTCGCTCGGCAGGGTGGCCAGCGCCGTGTCGATCCGGTCCAGCTCGGCGTGGGTGAAGTGCTCCCGGTCGCCGGGAGGCGGCCCGATCCGGATGCCGTACTCCTCGCTCAGCCGCCGCTCGCGCTCCTCGACGCCGTCCCGCCCGGCTCTCTCCCGTGCGGCGCCGTGGCCCGCTGCCGCGGCGTTTCCGGTGCGTTCCGCGGCGCCGGTTCCGGCCCGTTGCACGGCCTCGCCCCGGGAACGCCGCACCCAGTCGGCCGCCGCCGCGTTGCCGAGCGTGCGCTGGAGCGCGACCAGGCGGGCCTGCCACGGACCGCCGTCGAGTTCGGGCGCCGCCGATCGGGGCGCGACCGCGCGCGGCTCCCGCCCGGCGGGTGCACGTTCGTGGTGTCGCACGGCCACCTCCCCCAGCGCGCGGAGCCACCCGGCTCCCGACGAGTCTCCGCCGCTCGCGAGCGGGGTCGCAAGGTCGTCGCGGGCCCGCTCACCTGCCCGGGAGGGCACCGCGGGCTGCCCGGACGGCCCCGTGCGGGCGTTCGAGACGGCCCCGGCGCGGACGTTCGGGACCGGACCCTGCTGCGACCTCCGCGCCGCGGGCCGATCTCCCGACCCCGCCGCCGCTACCGCAGTAGCCTCCGTCACACCCGGCGGGCCCGTCTCGTTGCACCCGTCGAGGGCTCGGCCGGAACCGGCCCGCAGAGGAGGTTGGCCATGGCACGCACCTGGTTGCGGCGCATCGCGGAACTGGACCCGGTCACCGACCACCAGGAGATCTACAAGATCTCGGCGGGATGCGAGTTCCCCTTCGACTACCAGCGGGCGCTGGAGTTCGCCCTGTTCCGGACGTACTGCGTGCCGAGCATCTCGGCGCTGCTGGCCGCGACCGGCGAGTTCGAGAAGCGGCCGCAGCAGCGCTACGACGACACCGCGCTGCTGATGACCGAGATCGCCGAGCACGGCTACGACTCCGAACGCGGCAAGCAAGCGCTGCGGGTGATCAACCGGGCGCACGGGCGGTACGTGATCTCCAACGACGACATGCTCTACGTGCTGTCGACGTTCGTCTACGATCCGGTGGACTGGATCGACCGGTTCGGCTGGCGGCCGCTGCACCCGCACGAGCGGGACGCGGCGTTCCACTACTTCCTGGCCGTCGGCAAGCGGATGGGCATCAAGGACATCCCGCCGACCTTCGCCGAGTTCCGCCGGTTCAAGGACGAGTACGAGCGGGAGCACTTCCGCTACTCGGACACCAACCACGCCGTGGGCCGCTACACGATGGACCTGTTCTGCTCGTGGTTCCCGAAGCCGCTGCGGCCCGCGGTCGGGCTGGGGGTGCGGGCGCTGCTGGACGAGCCGATGCTCACCGCGTTCGGCTTCCGCGCCGCACCGGCGTGGGTCGGGGCCGCGGCGCGCGGTGGGCTGAAGGCGCGGTCGGCGGTGGTGCGGCTGCTGCCGGAGCGGCGGATCTCGAAGCTGACGCAGGACCCGAAGAGCCGCACCTACCCGAACTACCCGCACGGCTACACGCCCGAGGACCTCGGCGCGCCCCCGCCGCCGAGCGACCTCGACCCGAAGTGGCTCCGCCGCGGGTGCCCGTTCCCGGCACCGAGCGAGAAGACCAGCTGACCGCACCCAACGCGACCGCACCCGCGCGGCGATCCCCCGGCCCCCGGGTGCGCGGGGTTGGTGGGGGGGGGGGGGGGGGGGGGTTCCGAGTCCCACTTCCACAGCGCGGTCCCGTCGTCGACGACGGTCACCTCGCCGGAGGACGAGGGC
>NZ_JAIUKC010000117.1:0-41817 GCF_020177435.1 Saccharopolyspora sp. 7B
GCGCGCTCCTCGGCCCCGGCGGCGCGCGGACCGCGGCCGCCGGCGTCGGCGGGCTCCGGCCGCGCGGCGGCGGGTTCGGCAGGGCGGTCGCCGGGTTCGGCGGGGCGGTCGGCGGATTCGGCGGAGCGGTCCGTCGGTGCGCCCGCGGGGCGGTCGGCCGGTCCCGCGGGGTCCGCCTCCCCGGTCGCCGCCGGACCGGCCTGCTCCGCGGCGGTCGCCGCGTCGGACACGACCTCGCTGCCCGCCTGCACCGACCGCGCGGCGGCCTCGCCGGGCTCACCGACCCCGCCGCGCAGCGCGTCGTCGACGCCCGCGTCCCGCAGCACCCCGCGGGCTTCCCGCGTCAGCCCCAGCACGATCTCCGGGTTGCGGTCGATGGAGGTGAGCACCCGCTCGATGATCTCGGCGACGTGGTCGAGGCGGACCTTGAGGAACGCCTGCGCCTCGACGCCCTTGAGCTCCAGGTCCGCCCGCCCCAGCGACACGTCCGCACCCACGCTCAGGCGCAGCAGGTCGCGGATCTCCGCCTGCAGCGACACCTGGGCCCGCAGGTCCTCGACCTCCAGGTGGAGCTCCTCCACCCGCAGGGCCGGTACGTCGAGCAGCACGTCGGGCTCGACCTCGCCCGGCCGCTCAGCGGCCTGCTGCTCCGCGCGGTGCTGCTCGACCGCTTCGCGGTCCTCGTCGTCGTTCCCCGCCTGGCTGTACGGCATGCGCCCACCCCGCCGTGTCGAACCGGGCTCGCGGAGGCGCGCCGCCCCCACCCCGTTTCCCCACGAAAGCACAGGTCACGAGGTCACGCCCGGTCGGCGGGCCAGGTCAGGAGCCGGGGATGCGGTGCGGGACGAACGCGGCGCCGTCGTCGGTGATCAGGCCCGCGGTCTCCCGGATGCCGAGTCCCGCGGCGGAGTCGCCGACGACCCAGGCGCCCAGCGCGGGCCGCATCCCGTCGAACTCAGGCAGCGGGTCGAACGCCTGGTAGACGTAGCCCTCTTCGCCGTAGAAGCCGCCGGTCTCGGTCTCCCAGCCGGGCGCGACCACGGTGATGTTGTTGCCCTCCCGGCCGAGCCGCGGCTTGCGCACGTACTCGGTGAGCATGCCGGGCTGGTCCAGGAACGTCGGCAGCAGGTTCGGGTGCCCGGGGTACATCTCCCACAGCACGGCCAGCAGCGCCTTGTTGGACAGCAGCATCTTCCACAGCGGTTCGATCCACTGCGTCGCGGGCAGCGTGTGCACCGCGTGCTTGCCGAAGTCGTCGTCGACCATCCACTCCCAGGGGTAGATCTTGACGACGGAGTTCATCGGCGCCTCTTCGAGGTCGACGAAGCGCTCCAGCAGCGGCTCCCAGCCGATCTCCTCGATCACCAGGCCGACGGTGTCCATGCCCGCCTCGGCCGCGGTCTCCTGCAGGTAGGCGGAGGTGATGTTGTCCTCGCCGCTGGTGTCCGAGCCGGACCAGGTGAAGTGGACCTCGCGGGTGGCGAGCTGGTCGGCGATCTCGCCCCAGCGCTCGACCAGCTTCTCGTGGATCGAGTTCCACTGGTCGTCGCCCTCGTGGCACTCGGTCAGCCAGTTCCACTGCACGACCGCCGCTTCCAGCAACGAGGTCGGCGTGTCGGCGTTGTACTCCAGCAGCTTCGCCGGACCGGAGCCGTCGTAGCGCAGGTCGAACCGGCCGTAGAGGTGCGGATCGTTCCGCTTCCACGACTCGGCGATGTGCGGCCACACCCACTCGGGGATGCCGAAGTCCCGGTAGCGCTCGGTGGTGACCACGTGGTCCACCGCGTCCAGGCACATCGACTGGAGCAGCTCGACGTCGGCCTCCAGGGAGAGCACCTCGTCCAAGCTGAACTCGTAGTGCACGCCCTCGTCCCAGTACGGCCGCTGCGAGCCGTCGGCCGCCCGCGCCGGGGTGCCGAACACGAGACCCAGTTCCTCGACCTTGCGCTGCCAGTCCGGCCTGCGCCCGGTTGTCCTCCGCCGCACTCGTTCAGCTCCCGCTGCTGCCGCTCTTGTTGCTGATCCCGAAACCGCCGCGCTGCACCGTCTGGCCCTTGGTGTTCTTGATGTTCGCGTCGGCGGGCTTGGTGAAGTTGGGGCTCGACACCGGCTGGCCCACCGGCGGGGCCGCGGTGCCGGGCTGGGTGTAGCCGTACCGGTAGGAGTTGTACCCACCGACGCCGCCACCGGGCAGGAAGATCGGCATGAAGAACATGCCGCCGCTGTGGTACCCGCCGTGGCTCTGCACGTAGTTCTCGTCGCACATGTTCGGGTCCTGGACCGTCGTCTGGCCCTGACCCGTGGCGCAGTACTCCTGCACCGCGGTCTGCTCCTGGCTGTACGCGGAACCCGAGTAGAACGCGGCGACCAGCGCGACCACGCCGACGGTGACCCCGCCGCCGACCATCACGCGCCGCCTGGTCTGCGTCTTGCGCTCCTGCTCGGCGAGCTCGGCCTGCGCCTGCTCCTCCTGGCGCTTCTCCGCCGCGATCCGGGCTCGCTTCTCGGCGAGCGTCGGTTCCCGCGGGGTCGTCGATTCGTCCTGGAAGCGCATCCGGCCGCGAGCCCCCTGCTCACCCGGTTGCTGCACCTCGTTCGGCCGCGTCACATCGTCAGCCCCGCCCATGGGCGGCTGGTCTCTGCGGTCCGGCCCGTCCTGGTCTGCCAATGGTCTGCCATCTTCCGTCATCGCCCACTCCCAGCGGCAACACTACCCATCGCGCACCCGCGCCGGGTACGCCTCGGTAGGACGCGCGGGGACACGAATCGGTTTCAACTCGATGCGTGAGCGTTTGGGCACGGGTCCCGTGCGCCAGGCATGATGTGATCGATGGCCGAGCGCAGCGATCCCCAGAAGCACCGCCGGAAGAAGCCCAACACCCGGCTGGTGATGATCGCCGCCGCCATCGGCGGGGCACTGGTCCTGCTGATCAGCGCGCTGCTGAACACGCCCGGCCAGGGCGGCTCCGGCATCGGCGGGCCCGGCCGCGAAGGCGCCGCACCCGCCACCCCGCCGGTGTTCGAGGCCGAGGCCGGCACCTGCCTGCACTGGACGGAAGCGGACGCGGCGGACATCCGGCAGGTCAAGTGCCGCGAGCGCCACCTGTTCGAGGTCACCGGCAAGGCTGATCTCAAGGCCGACTTCGCGGGCACCGCGCCGTACCCGTCCGCGGAGCAGTGGCAGCAGCTCAAGCAGGAGCGCTGCACCGCCGTCTCGGCGCAGTACCTGCGCGGCAGGCTCGACCCGGAAGGCCGGTTCTCCGTCGGCGCGTTCACGCCCAGCGAGAAGGGCTGGGGTTCCGGGGACCGGATGCTGCACTGCGGCCTCCAGCAGCCCGGCCCGTCCGGGGAGCTGTTCGCGATCAAGGGCAAGGTCGCCGAGCAGGACCAGTCCAACACCTACGAGGTGGGCCGCTGCCTCGGCATCAACGGCACCGAGGTGTGGGACCCGGTGGACTGCGCGCAGCCGCACTCGGTGGAGGTCACCGGCGTCGTCGACCTCGGCCAGCAGTTCCCCGCCGACTACCCGGCCGAAGACGACCAGGACGGGTTCCTCGCCACCCGCTGCGGCGAGCTCGCCGCCGAGTACGCGGGCAGCCCGACCGCGGTGCAGGACAAGAAGCTCGTCCCCTACTGGGACACGCTCTCCGAGGAGAGCTGGAACGCCGGGTCGCGGCAGGTCAACTGCAAGGTCAGCGCGCAGCTGCCGGACGGCAGCGGGCTCGCGCCGATCACCGGCAGCGTCAAGGGCGACGTGCAGGTCGGCGCGGAACCGGCGCCGCAGAACACCGCCCCCATCCAGCCCGGCGTCCCCGCCTCCGGGGAGCGCTGAGCCGGTGCCGGTGGAGATGACCCGGGCCCGGTTCGACGAACTCGTCGCCGACGCGCTCGACCTCGTGCCCGAGCAGTTCGCGACCGCGATGAACAACGTGGTGGTGCTCGTCGAGGACCACAACGAGGAGGACCCGACGCTGCTCGGCCTGTACTTCGGGGTGGCGCTGACCGAGCGGGACAGCACCTACGCGGGCGTGCTGCCGGACCGGATCTCGATCTACCGGGAACCGCTGCTGGAGATGTGCGACTCGGAGGACGAGGTCGTCGACGAGGTGGCGATCACCGTGGTCCACGAGATCGCGCACCACTTCGGGGTCGACGAGGACACCCTGCACTCCCTCGGCTGGGGCTGACCGCCGACTACCTGGTTTCGAACCCTGCCCGGCGGGCCGGGTCCGTTTCGTGTCGGCGGCGGAGCCGCGGAGCCGCCGACCACGTACGCCACCCGAGCACGACGCAACAGAAGCGGAAAGGCAGGCGGGTCAGTCCGGCAGGTCGTCCCATTGGGCGCAGCGCCAACCCGTCGGCGAGGCCGAGTCGGCCTCCAGCACGATGATCCCGGTGTTCGGCAGGTAGGCCGCGCTGGAGCGCCGCGGCTCCACCTCGGGCGCCAGCCGGGCCGCCACCAGCCGCACCATCGCGCCGTGGCTGACCAGCACCACCGCGCCGGTCGTGACCTCGTCCAGCACCGGCTGGGCGGAGGCGAAGAACCGGGTGAGCGCCTGCGTGCCGGTCTCCCCGCCGGGCATCGACCGGTCCTCGCCGTGGTGCCACCCGTCGTAGATCTCGTCGAACCGCTCGCGGGCGTCGAGGTCGCCGCGGCCTTCGAGGTCGCCGACGAAGATCTCGTGGGTGCCGTCGGCGATCCGCACGTCGAGCCCGTGCCGGGTCGCCGTCGGCAGCGCCGTCTCCTGGGCGCGAAGCGCGCGGCTGGCGTGCACCGACAGCACCTTCTCGGTGCCGAGGCGCTCCGCCAGGTCCGCTGCCTGCCGCCTGCCCTGCTCGGTGAGCCCGGGGCCGGGCGGCAGCGTGTCCAGCAGGCCCGCCACGTTCGACGGGGTCTGCCCGTGGCGCACCAGCACGAGCCGGAGCCCGTCGGCGGGCGCACGCAGCACCGGGGTCATGAGGCGCCTCCTTCGCGCACGCGGGCCAGCCAGCGGGCGGACGCCTGGAACGCCTGCTCCGACACCGGGGTGGGGACGCTGGCAGGCGAGTGGTCGGCCTTCGGGTAGGAACCGAGGAACCGCACCTCGCTGCACCTGCGGTGCAGGCCGCTGAGCGCGTCCCCGACGCGGGCGTCCGCGACGTGCCCGTCCAGGTCCAGGAAGAAGCGGTACTCGCCGATCCGGTCCTTGATCGGGCGGGACTCGATGCGGCTCAGGTTGATGCCGCGCAGCGACAGCTCCAGCAGCATCTCGGTGAGCGTGCCCGGCTCGTGGGCGATCACCGCGGCGATCGAGGTGCGGTCCGCGCCGGTCGGGTCGGGCAGCGGTCCGGGCCTGCGCAGCAGCAGGAACCGGGTGACCGCGTCGGCGTTGTCGGCGACGCCCCTGGCGAGGACGTGCAGCCCGTCGAACAGCTCCACCGCCAGCGGGGAGGCGACCGCCGCATCCAGCTCCCCCGCGGCGACCTGCTCCACGGCGGCCGCGGTGGACGACGCCATCCGCACGTCGGCGTCCGGCAGGTTCGCCGCGAGCCAGCCGCGGACCTGCGCGATCGCGTGCGGGTGGCTGGCGACGGTGCGCACCTGGTCGGCGGTGACACCCGCGCGCACCAGCACGTCGAACTGCACCGACACGGTCGCCTCGCTGACCGCGATCAGCGGATCACCACCGGCCAGCGCGTCCAGCGTGGCGGGCACCGATCCCTCGACCGAGTTCTCCACCGGCACGCCCGCGGCGAGGACGTCGCCCGCGCGGAGGGCGGCGAGCGCCTGCGGCACGGACTCGTAGGGCAGCAGCTCGGCGTCGAAGCCTTCGGTGAGGATCCTGGTCGCCTGTTCGGTGAAGGTTCCGGGCGGCCCCAGGTAGGCGATGTGCGGCACGGGCACCAGCCTACGGGCCGGGTGGAACGTCCCACTCAGACCCGGACCGGTGATCATCTTTCCCCGGATGTGTGACCTACCCAATTACATTCAGTCGCCCGTTCCTGCGATGCTGTCAGTGTGACCGCGGATTCGGAGCGCTCATCGGACCGAGCGGAGCCGGAGCTGCGGCTCGTCCTCTGCGCCTTGGACGAGCCGCTGACGGCAGCGTGGCGAACCGTCGCCGCCGACCGCGACAACCTCGAAGTCCACCAGGGATCCGTGCTGGACCTGCGGGTGGACGCGGTGGTGAGCCCGGCCAACTCGTACGGCTGGATGCGCGGCGGGGTGGACGCCTTGTACTCGCGGGCCTTCCCGAACGTGGAGGAGTCGGTGCGCAGCGCCGTGCTCGCCTACCACGGCGGTGAACTGCCCGTCGGCGAGGCGCTGCTGGTGCCCACCGGTTCGCCCTGCCCCGCCTGGCTGGTCAGCTCCCCCACGATGCGCCAACCGGGTGAAGTGCTGCCCGCCGACACCGTGCACCCCTACCTGGCCGCGCGGGCCGTGCTGCGGCTGTGGGCCGCCGGGGTGCTGGAGAACGGGATGCGGGTGCGCGACGTGGTGCGCACCATCGCGCTGCCCGGGCTGGGCACCGGTGTCGGCGGCGTGGACCCGCGGCTGTGCGCGCACCAGGTCGCGGCCGCCTGGGACGAGACCTTCGCCCGCGCCGACCACAGCTGACCCACCACCGCACGAGCGAGCGCCCCACCCGGCCAACCGGCCGGACGAGGCGCTCGCCGCGGGCCTCACCGGTCTTCGGCAGGGACCCCGACCTCCTTGGCCGCGCGGTCGCGGACCGCGACCTTCGTCGGGGCGGCCTGCTCCAGGGCACCGCGGACCCGGACTTCGAGCACGCCGCGGTCGTAGTCGGCCTCGACCTGCTCACCGGTCACGCCCTTCGGCAGCCGGAAGCCGCGGCTGAACGCACCGCTGCGCAGCTCCCGCACCAGCACCCGGCTCGGCCCGGACCCGTCCGCGTCCTCGGCGGGGACCTCGGTGCGGGCGGTGCGGCTGCCGCTGATCTTGAGGGCGCCGTCGGCGACCTCGACGGACACGTCCTCGACGTCCACGCCGGGCAGGTCCAGCCGGAACACCAGGTCGGAGCCCTCGCGCAGCACGTCGGCCGCCGGGGCGTACCGCTGCTCCGCGCCGCCGCGCCCGCGGAAGGCACCGCGGACCAACGCGTCGAACTCCCGGTCCAGGCCGGCGAACTGGTCCCAGCCACGAACGGCAAGAGCCATCACTCATCACTCCTTCGTCGACTCCGGGACGTCACCGGCTCGGTTCCAGCCCGAACCGGATACCCGGTCACTGCGGTTGCATGAGTGCCAACGGCTCAACTTTGCGGATTGTTCCCGGCGCAGCGAACCTCTTTCCGGCGGCTCCGGTTGCAAGATCGATTCCACGCCGGGGCGGCGTCCGCTCGGCGCGGTACCGTCGGGGTCGCGTCCAACTAGGAGGTACCCATGCTGATCCGCCGCCTGGCCCGCCCGCTGCTCGCCGCGATCTTCATCAGCGGCGGCATCAACGCCCTGCGGGACGCCGAAGGACACTCCAAGGCCGCGGCGCCCTTCCTGGACAAGACGGTCGGCAAGGTCGAGGACTCCCTGCCGGAGCAGGTGCCGACCGACGCGGTGACGCTGGTGAAGCTGGACGGCGCTGTGAAGCTCGGCGCCGGGGTGCTGCTGGCGCTCGGCAAGGCTCCGCGGCTCTCCTCGGTGCTGCTGGCGAGCAGCCTGGTGCCGACGACGCTGGCCGGACACGCCTTCTGGGAGATCGACGACCCGCAGGAGCGCGCCGGGCAGCAGATCCACTTCTTCAAGAACCTCGGCCTCATCGGCGGCCTGCTGATCGCGGCCGTGGACACCGAGGGCAAGCCGTCCGTCGCCTACCGCGCCAAGCACGGCGCCTCCCGCGTGGCCGAGCAGACCCAGCTCAACGCGAAGGCCGCGAAGAAGGTCGCCCGCAGGGCCAAGCGCAGGGCCCAGCGCTGACCGCCGGCCCCGTGGCCGGTCAGGGGACCCTTACCTGCACGTCCGGGTGATGCGGTCGTAGCGTGAGGACGTGCCGGTACGCGTGCTGCTCGTCGACGACCACGAGGTGGTCCGTCGCGGCCTCCGGGACCTGCTGAGCACCGAGCCGGACCTCGACGTCGTCGCCGAGGCCGGCGGGGTCGGCGAAGCGGTCGTCCGGGCGCAGGCCGCCGAACCCGACGTCGCGGTCGTCGACATGCGACTGCCCGACGGGGACGGCCTGGACCTGTGCCGCAGGCTGCGGGCGCTGCCCACCCCGCCGCAGTGCCTGGTGCTCACCGCCTTCGACGACGAGCAGGCGCTGGTCGGCGCGATCAACGCCGGCGCCTCCGGGTACCTGCTCAAGCAGGTGCGCGGCAGGGACCTGGTGAACGCGGTGCGCGAGGTCGCGGCGGGCCGTTCGCTGCTGGACCCGGTGACGACCGCGCGGGTGCTGGAGCGGATGCGGCGCGGCGCCGAGCAGCCCGCCGACGAGCTGGACGCGCTCACCGAGCAGGAGCGCCGGGTGCTCGACCTGATCGGCGAAGGGCTCACGAACCGGCAGATCGCGGAACGGCTGTTCCTGGCGGAGAAGACGGTGAAGAACTACGTCACCGCGGTCCTCGCGAAGCTCGGCATGGAGCGCCGCACCCAAGCCGCCGCCTGGGTAGCCCGCCGCCAGGGCTGACGTTCTTTGACTTTCCGCTCGTTTTGCGGAGTGGTCGGGTGGCGGAACCTCAGCTGCTTCCTCGCTGCGGGATCGTTTTCACCGGTGGCTCCGCCACAGGCGAAAACGCTGTCCTCGCGAGGAACCAGCTGAGAACCCGCTGGTGGTCCTGCTGCGTGCGTGGTCTCCGTTCAGCGGCTTCGCCGCTGACAGGACGAAGGCACGAGCCGGGCGTGGGCTCGGGGCTGGCGGTGCGTGCGCTGCTTGGCCCATCTCGCAGCGGGCAAGCGGTCAGAGCGGGACTTCCCAGGTGACCGTGGTTCCGCTGTCGGGTGAGGAGTGGATGACGCAGCGGCCGCCGGAGGCCGCCGCTCGCTCCTCCAGGTGCCGCAGCCCGCGCTTGGTGACGTCGCGGGGGATCCCGCAGCCGTCGTCGACGACCTGCAACCGCATCGCCCGGTCCGAGCAGCGCACCCGCACCAGCACGGCGCGCGCCCCGGAGTGCCGGACGACGTTGGAGAGGGCTTCGCGCAGCGCGGCCCGCAGGTGGTCGGCGAGCGCGACGGGCACTCCGCCGAGATCGCCGTCCATCTCCAGCTTCGGCGGCCTGCCGAGCAGTTCGCCGGCGATCTGCACCTCGGAACGGATGGAGTCGGCCAGGTCGGGGGCCTGCGCGGGCGTCTCCGGGTCGGCGGAGCGCAGGGTGCGCACGGTGGCGCGGACCTCGGCGATGGTCTGGTCGAGCTGGTCCATGGTGTCGGTGAGCCGCTCGGAGTCCGCCGGGTCGAGGCGCCCGGCGAGCCTGCGGTCCAGCACCTCCAGCTGCATCCCGGCCGCGTAGAGCCGCTGCACGATGACGTCGTGCAGGTCGCGGGCGATGCGCTCCCGCTCCTGGTAGACCGCGATGCGCTCACGAGCGGTGGAGCCTTCGGCGAGTACCAGCGCCAGCCCGGCTTGGGCGGCGAACCCGGTGAGCACCTCGACCGCGACCCGGGTGAACGTGGTGGCGCCGCGGCGCCGGTAGACCGCGAGCGCGCCGAGCCTGCGCTCCCGGGTGCCGAACGGGGCGACCGCGAACGGCCCGTAGATCCGCAGCGAGGGCGGCACGTACGGCGCGGTCATCGGATCGTCGATCAGGTCGTCGACGACGATGGGCACCCCGCTGCGGGCGACGCGGGCGGCGGCGGAGCGGGCGGAGAGCACCGCACCGACCGGGTCGCCGGAGGACGCGGGCTCGGCCGGGTAAGCGGCTTCGACGGTGAGCCTGCCGTCGTCGGCTCGGACCATGACGAGACCGAGGTCGGCTTCGGCGAGCGCGGCGGCGCGGCGCACCACCATCGGCAGCACCACGTCCGGGTCTTCGGCGGACAGGGCGGCCTTGGTGATCTCGGTGGAGGCGGCCAGCATGCGCCGGGCGAGTGCGGGATCCATGGCGTGCACGAGGCTAGTCCTCCGGTCCGCTCCTGACCTGCGCAGCAGGTGGGCGGTGTGACCTGGCCGATGATCGGCCGCGCGCGGGTCGGCGGTCATCGGGCGGCCGCCGGGGCGCGCAGGACGGTGACCGCGCCGTCGTGCACGCGCAGCACCAGGTCGGCCGCCTCGGCTTCGGCGGGCCGGTGCGTCACGTGCAGCACGGTGCGGTCGGCCTGGTCGCGCAGCCGCCGCAGGAGGGCCGCGGAGGTGGGCACGTCGAGGTGCGCGGTCGGTTCGTCGAGCAGCAGCGGGCCGTCGGCGAGCAGGGCGCGGGCCAGCGCGAGGCGCTGCGCCTCACCGCCGGAGAGCGCGGTGCCGCCGGAGCCGACGTGCTCGCCGAGCCGATCCGCCCAGCCGGGGAGCCCGGCCAGCCGCAGCGCCGCGCCGAGCCGCTCGTCGTCGGCGTGCGGCGCCGACATCCGCAGGTTCTCCCGGACGGTGGTGGACACCAGGTTCGGTTCCTGCGGGCACCAGGCGGCGCGGTCCGGCAGCAGCGCGGTCCCGCGTTCGGCGGGCAGGAAGCCGAGCAGCAGCGCGAGCAGGGTGGACTTGCCGCTGCCCGAGGGGCCGAGGACGGCGACGTGCGCTCCCGGCGGGACGGTCAGGTCGACGTCGCGCAGCGCGGGTTCGGCGGCGCCGGGCCAGCGCACGTCGACGCCCCGCAGTTCGATGCGCCCGTCGGTGGCGCGGGCGGCGGCCCCGGGTTCGGCGGCGGCGGGTTCGGCAGCAGCAGCGGAGTCGGCGGCGGGTTCGGCGCCCGCACCCGGTCCGGCCGCGTCCGGCCCGGTAGCAGCGCCGGTAGCGGCGGCCGTGCCCGAAGCGGTTCGGGGATCGGCGGCCGCACCGGATTCGGCCGCGCGCGGTTCGGCGGCCCCGGCGGCGAGCAGCGGCGCCAACCGGTCCTGCGCGGCCCGCAGGTTCCGCCACTGCTGCGCGGCGGGCGGCAGCAGCGCGACGGCCTCGGCGGCGGCGAGCGGTACCAGCGCCAGCAGCGGCGCGAGCTCCGGCGCGAGGCGCCCGGCGGCGACGGCGTCCGCGCCGAGCCACGCCCCGCCGAGCACGGCGACGCCCACGGCGAGGGTGCCGACGGCGGTGGCGGCCCCGGCGCCGAACGCGGCGCGGCGGGCGCGGGCGGCGAGCCGGGCGTCGGCGGCGGCGAGTTCGGCGCGGCGCCCGGTGTGCGCGCCGAAGGCGAGCAGTTCGGCGGCGCCGTCGAGCAGTGCGAGCACCCGGTCGGCGACGTGCCTGCGCCCCGCGGCGACGGCGGTGCTGGCGCGGCGTTCCGCGGCGAGCGCCGCCGCGACCCCACCGGCTCCCGCGACCAGCAGCGACACCGCCAGCAGCGCACCGGCGGACGGCAGCACCAGTGCTTGCAGCACCACGGCGGCGAGCGCGACGAGCACCGCGGTCAGCGGCGGGAGCACGACCCGCGGCACCAGGTCGCGCACCGCGTCGACGTCGTCGACGAGCCGCGCGACGCCGTCGCCGCGCCGCAGTCCGGCGGTGCGGGCCGGACCGAGCCGCACCAGCGCGTCCCACAACCGTTCCCGCAGCATCCCGGCGGTGCGGAACGCGGCGTCGTGCGTGACGAGCCGTTCCACGTAGCGCACGGCGGCCCTGGACAGCGCGAAGGTGCGCACGCCGACGACGGCGACGGACAGGGTGAGGATCGGCGGCTGCTGCGAGGCGCGGGCGATCAGCCACGCGGAGGTCGCGGTGAGCGCCAGCCCGGACAGCAGCGACAGCGCGGCCAGCCCGACCCCGGCGAGGGTGCGCGGGGTGATCAGCTCGCGGAGGGTGCCGCGGGCGGCGGGCAGCCCGGGCACGGTGCCCGCGGGCCCGTCGGCGGGCGCGAGTTCGGGTTCGGCGGGTTCGGCGCCGGGGCGGTGGCTGGCGAGCACGACGGTGGCGCCGCGCTCGGCGGCGCGCTCGATCGCCCGCTCCACCTGGTGCGCGGTAGCCGGGTCGAGGTGCGCGGTGGGCTCGTCGAGCAGCAGCACCCGGGCGACGCCGCGCAGCCGCAGCAGGGCGCGCGCGACGGCGACCCGCTGCCGCTCCCCGGTGGAGAGCCCGTCGACGGGCCGGTCCCGCAGGTGCGCTGCGGCGGCTTCGGCGAGGGCGTCGTCGAGCGCGTCGAGGGTGTCCGCGGGCTGGTCGGCGACGGCGAGTTCGAGTTCGTCGGCGACGGTGCCGCCGGTGAACGCGGGCCGCTGCGGCACCCACGCGAGGTGCCTGCGCCAGGTTCCCGGGTCGATGTCGCGCAGGTCGGTGCCCGCGTAGGTGAGGGTGCCGCGCTCGGGCCGGGTGAAGCCGAGCAGCACGCCGAAGGTGGTGGACTTGCCGCTGCCGCTGGGCCCGATGCCGTCGAACCCGTCGAGCCGCAGCACCTCCCCGGGCATCGCGGTGAAGGAGAGCCCGTCGGGCGCGTGCCGGCCGCGGCGGGCGACGGCGAGGTCCCGCACCCGCAGCGCGCGCGCCGCGCCGAGCTCGACGGGATCCCCGGTGCTGGCGGGCGCGTCGGTCATGATGATCTCGTCGGCGCGCCGCACCGCTTCCACGCCGTCCTCGCTGGCGTGGTGCGCGGCCCCGGCGGCGCGCAGCGGCAGGTAGCACTCGGGGACGAGCACCAGCACCAGCAGCCCGGTCGCCAGGTCCAGCTCCCCGGACACGAGCCGCAACCCGATGCCGACGGCGACCAGCGCCACCGACAGCGAGGAGCACAGCTCCAGCACCAGCGCGGACAGGAACGCGACGCGCAGCGTGGCGACGGTGCTGCGCCGGTGCTGGTCCCCGACCTTCCGGACCACGGCGCGCTGCGCGCCGGCCCGGCGGAACGCGGTGAGCACCGGCAGCGCCCGCACCAGTTCGTGCAGCTGCGCGGACAGCCGCTGGGTGTCGTCGGTGGCGCGCGCGGTGCGCTGCTCGGTGTAGCGGCCGACGAGCCACGCGAACAGCGGGATCAGCGGCACGGTGCCGAGCACGACGACCGCCGAGATCGGGTCGGACCACAGGATCCAGGCACCCGCGAGCAGCGGTACCACCGCGGCGGTGACCAGCGCGGGCAGGTACTTGGTGAAGAACGCGTCGAGCGCGTCGAGCCCCTTGGTGGCGAGCGAGGTCAGCTCCACCGGCCCGCGGCCGCGGATCCACTCGGGGCCGCGCCGCAGCGCCGAGTCGAGCAGCTGCGCCCGCAGTTCCTCCTTCGCCCCGGCGGCGGCGCGGGCAGAGGCGGATTCGGTGGCCCAGCCGAGCGCGGCGCGCGCCACGATCGCCGCGGCGAGCACGCCGAGCCGGTCGGCGACGGCGGCCGCACCGACCCCGGCGGTGACGACCTCGGCGAGCGCGCTCGCCAGGGCCCAGGCCTGCACGATCAGCGCGGCGGCGTTGCCCGCGGCGAGCAGCCCGGCGACGAGCAGCGCCCACCGCGCCGACCGGGACAGCCGGGGCAGGGCGCCGAGCGGCCCGCTCACGGCGCGTGCACCGGCGGGATGTGGTGGGTGCCGATGCGCTTGCGGAACACCCAGTACGTCCAGCCCTGGTAGATCAGCACGGCCGGGGTGCCGAACGCGGCGACCCAGGTGATGACGGTGAGCGTGTAGGGGCTGGAGGCGGTCTCGGCGATGGACAGCGAGAACGCCGGGTCGAGCGTGGAGGGGATGACGTTCGGCCACAGCGCCCCGAACAGGGTGACGACCACGCCGGCGAGCGCGATGCCCTGCAGCGCGAACGCCTGCCCCTCCCGCCAGGAGATCATCCGGGCGAGGGCCGCGAGGGCGGCGGCGAGCGCGATGCCCAGCGGCACCCACGTCCACGCCTCGCCCTGGGTGAGCTGCGCGATGAGCAGCAGCGCGATCACCGGCAGCAGCAGCACCGGCCCGAGCCGCAGCGCGAACTTCCGCGCCCGCTCCCGCACCTCGCCCGCGGTCTTGAGCGACAGGAACACGGCGCCGTGCAGGAACGAGAAGCCCCACACCGCCAGCGCCCCCACCACGTTCGGCAGCGTCAGCAGCACCAGCGGCCCGCCGACGCGGTCCCCGTTGGCGTCCAGCGGCAGGCCGAACACGCTCGCCGACAGCACCAGCCCGATCATCATCGGCGCGATCCAGGAGGCGAGCACGATCACGGTGTCCCAGGTGCGCCGCCACCGCGCGGTGTCGACCTTGCCGCGGTACTCGAAGGCGACGCCGCGCCCGATGAGCACCAGCAGCAGGAGCAGCAGCGGCAGGTAGGCGGTGCTGAACAGGGAGGCGTACCAGCCGGGGAAGGCGGCGAAGGTGGCGCCGCCGGCGACGATCAGCCACACCTCGTTGCCGTCCCACACCGGCCCGATCGTGTTGATCAGCACCCGGCGTTCGCGCTCCTCGCGGCCGAGGACCGGCAGCAGCATGCCGACGCCGAAGTCGAAGCCCTCCAGGAACAGGTAGCCCAGCCACAGCGTGGCGATCAGGGCGAACCAGAAGGTGGGCAGGTCCATCACGTTCTCCATTGGTGGCTGATGTGCTCGGTGAGTCGGCTAGCGGAACCTCAGTGGCCTTCTCAGTTCAGTAGGCGAACGACAGCGTCTCGCCGTCGTCGGATTTGTCGTCGTCGGAGGGTTCGTGGGGCATCGTCGCGGCTACGCCGCCCTTGACGAAGCGGACGATCAGGAAGATCTCGACGCAGGCCAGCACGCCGTACACGGTGGTGAGGCCGATCAGCGAGGTCAGCATCTCCCCCGGCGTCACCCCGGAGGACACGGCCGACGCGGTGTACATCCACACCCCGTCCACTCCGGAGGGGTTCGGGTTGGGTGCGACGACGAACGGTTGCCTGCCGAGCTCGGTGAAGATCCAGCCGAACGCGTTGCCGAGGAACGGGGTGGCGATGCTCGCCACCGCCAGCGGCCCCCACCAGCGGCCCTTCGGGAAGCGGCCACCGCGGGTGAACCAGAGGACGGCGACGGCACCGAGCGCGGCGACCCCGCCGAAGCCGATCATGAAACGGAAGCCCCAGTAGGTGGCGGGCAGGTTCGGCACGTAGTCGATGGGCTGCCCGGCGAACTGACCGAGCCGCGGGTCGTCGGGGTAGTTCGTGCCGTAGGCGGCCTGGTACTGCGGCACCAGCGCCTGCACGCCCTCGACCTCGCTGGTGAAGTCGCCGTTGGCCAGGTACGAGAGGATGTAGGGCACGGTGAAGCTCTTGACGTCCTCGCAGTTCTGCCGCCCCACGTCGCCGTAGGCGAAGATCGAGAAGCTGGCGGGCTCCTCGGTGTGGCAGAGCGCCTCGGCGGAGGCCATCTTCATCGGCTGCTGCTCGAACATCAGCTTGCCCTGCACGTCGCCGGAGATCGCGAGCCCGGCGAAGGCGACCACGCCGACCCAGGCCCCGAGCCGCATCGAGGTGTGCCAGAGCTTCCGGTCCTCGTCGTCGCGCGGCGAGTTCCGGTGGTGCCGCACGATCTTGTAGGCGCCGATGCCGATGAGGAACGACCCGGCCACGGCGAAGCAGCCGAAGACGGTGTGCGGGAACGCGGCGAGCACGGTGTTGTTGGTCATCACCGCCCAGATCGAGGTCAACCGCGGCCGCCCGTCGACGACCTCGATGCCGACCGGGTGCTGCATCCACGAGTTCGCGGCGAGGATGAAGTAGGCGGAGGCGACCGTGGCCAGCGAGAACGCCCAGGCGCAGGCGAGGTGCACGCCCTTCGACAACCGGTCCCAGCCGAAGATCCACAGGCCGAGGAAGGTCGATTCGACGAAGAACGCGACGATGCCCTCCATCGCCAGCGGGGCGCCGAACACGTCGCCGACGAAGCGGGAGTACTCGCTCCACGCCATGCCGAACTGGAACTCCTGGACGATCCCGGTGACCACGCCCATCGCGAAGTTGATCATCATCAACTTGCCCCAGAAGCGGGTCATCTTCAGGTAGCGCTCGTTGCCGGTGCGCCACCACGCCGTCTGCATTCCCGCGACCAGCAGGGAGAGCCCGATGGTCAGCGGAACCATCAGGAAGTGGTAGACGGTCGTGATCCCGAACTGCCACCGGGCGATGTCGAGGAGTTCCACGCGGCCAGTCTGCCGGGGCCGGGCACCCCGGTTTCAGGGGCCGCCGTCCCCCTCGTGCCAGGACGGAGGTCCCGGGTCCGACCAGGACTTTCGTCCCGGGTCGCCGCGGCGGGATGTGATCTTTTCTACCGGACGGATCCCATGATCGGAACCCCTCTCGCCCGGATCGGGGCCGCGGCGGCGCTCGGCGCGGTCCCGGGGATCAGCGGAGCGCTTCGGCCACCGCTCGGGCCGAACCGGCGACCAGCGGCCCGACCTCCTCGACGGCGAGGGGTTCCAGCGCGAGGACGCCGACGCTGGCGCGCAGCGAGGGCACGCCCAGCACCGGTGCGGCGACGCCGTAGCCGCCGCAGTGCAGCTCGCCGCTGCTGCTCACCCACGGCGGCCCGTCCGCGAGCAGGTCCACGGCCCGGCCAGCGGCACCACGCTGCACGGGGTGCCGGGAACCGATCCGGTAGGCCACGTGGTGGCTGGTCCAGGACGGTTCGGCGACCGCGACGGCCTGCGCCTCACCGCCGTCGGCGACGGTGAGGTGCGCGGTGGCGCCGACCTGCTCGGCGAGCTCGTGCAGCGCGGGCGTCGCCGCGAACCGCAGCTGCGGCAGCACGCGTCCGGCGACGCGCAGCACGCCGAGCCCCAGCCGCACCCGGGTGCCCTCCCGGCGCACCAGTCCCCGGTCCTGCAGCGGGCCGAGCAACCGGTACACGGCGGCGCGGCTGACGCCGACGGTGGCGGCGAGGTCGCTGATGGTGGGGGCGGCGCCGTCGGCTTCGGCGACGGCCTGCAGCAGGTTGAGCCCGCGCTCCAGGGTCAGCGAGGTCTCCTTGGCGGGGGCGTCCTTGGCCGCGCCGCCCACCGGGTGCCCGTGGCCGCCAGCCGGGCCGCGGCGTCCCGGGTCAGCGGGACCGGGCCGGTGCGCCGCCCGCGGCGGGGCCGGATCGGGAGGTCGCGCCGGGTCGGGGGTTCGGGCCACCGGTCACCTCCAGGTCGCGGACAGCACCGTGCCCGTCACCTCGCTGAGGCCGATCACCGAACCGTCCGGTCCGGGCGCGGTCCCCCCGAGTGTGACCCGATCACCGTCCTGGAGGAAGGTGCGCTGCTCCCCGTCGTCCAGCGTGATCGGTTCGGCGCCGCCCCAGGTGAGCTCCAGCAGGCAGCCGCGCTCCTCCTTGGCCGGCCCGGACACGGTGCCGGAGGCGAACAGGTCGCCGGGCCGCACGGTCGCCCCGTTCACGGTCAAGTGCGCGAGCTGCTGCGCCGGGGACCAGGCCATGTCGGCGAACCGCGGCCGGGACAGCACGATGTCGTTGCACCGCACCTCCAGCGACAGGTCCAGCCCCCACGGCTCGGTCTCGGCGAGGTAGTCGTGCAGGGCGTGCTCCCGTTCCGGCAGCGCGATGCGCGCGTGCTCGAAGGCCTCCAGCGGCGTGATCCACCCGGCGATGGACGTCGCGAACGACTTCGCCAGGAACGGGCCCAGCGGCTGCGATTCCCACAGCTGCAGGTCCCGCGCGGACCAGTCGTTGACCAGCGCCACGCCGAAGCAGTGCTCGGCGAAGTCCTCCGTCGGCACCCGCGACGCGGTCTCCCCGCCGCACACGAAGCCGACCTCGGCTTCGAAGTCGAGCCTGCGGGTGGGGCCGAACGCGGGGTTGCGGTCGCCGGTGGTGCGCCGCTGCCCGCTGGGCCGCGGCACGTCGGTTCCGGAGACGCGGACGGTCCCGGCACGGCCGTGGTAGCCGACGGGCAGGTGCGTCCAGTTCTCCGGCAGTTCGCTCGCGCCGCGGCGCAGGATGCGGCTGACGTTCCGCGCGTGGTGCGGCGAGGAGTAGAAGTCCACGTAGTCGGCGACGGTGAACGGCAGCACCATCGTGTGCCAGTCGGTGCGCACCAGTTCGGCGCCGGCGGGCGCGCGGTCGGCGGTGACCAGTTCGGTGAGCCGCTCCCGCAGTTCCCGCCAGCGCGCCCGCCCGGCGGCCAGCAGCGGGTCGAGCGAGCGGGCGCCGACCAGTTCGGACAACCGAGGACCCAGCGAGTCCGCGACACCGCGCAGCGGCAAGGCGTGCTTGCCGACCCGCACGGCCACCACCGGTCCGCTCGCGGTGACCAGCACCCCGTACGGGAGCGTCTGCGGTCCGAACGGCTTGTCGGCGGCGAACTCGGGGTCCTCGATCCAGGTCACAACAGCCCCAGCCCTTCCAGGTCGGTCACCGGGTCGGTCAGCGAGCAGGAGCCGTAGGAGGCGAACACGTCGCGCACGGCGGTCGCGGCCGCGTCGGACAACGAGCCCGCTTCGGCGGCGAGGGCGTCGCCGTCGGCGCTCTCCAGCGCGTCGCGCACGTCCTTGCCGGACAGGCAGCGGGCGGTGGCGACGAGCAGGTTGAGGAAGCCGTGCTGCATGAACCCGGTCGCCGGGTCGGCGCCGCGGACGGCGGTCTGCATGCCCGCGGTGGTCTTGAACGGGACGCTGAGCGTGCTGACGGTGGCGAGGAAGTCGGCGACGACGTCGACGGGCGGCACCGATTCGGAGGTGGGCCCGCCGGTGCGCAGCTTCGGCCAGCAGCCGTGCTCGGCGACGCGCTTGATGCCGTCCAGCCAGCCTTCGGGGCTGCGCCGGGGTTCGACGACGCGGATGACGTCCTCGGGCACGAACTCGGAGACGCGTTCCAGCCAGACGTCGTCGACGTCGGAGGGCGCGGGCATCTCGACCATGCGCAGCGCCAGGAGTTCCTGGCGCCCTTCGATGATGGACAGCGCCTTGGGCACTCCGCCGAGCCCGGTGTCGCAGACCAGCGACAGCGGGACCGGTTCGGCCGGCTTGGCCTTGGCGAGCTCGGTGATGAGCTCGGCCAGCCGGGAGGCCTGGCACAGCATCGGGCCCATCACGCCCGAGTACTCACCGGTCCGGGCGGCGAGGTGGGCGTTGACCGCGTGGTCGACTTGCGCGCTGCCCGGTGGGAACAGCGCTGCGTCGTCGACCAGTCGGGCGAACAGTGGCGGGATGCCGCGCGGACCCGGCGCGCGAAGCTCAACAGCGCTTGACACGGCAGACACGCTAATGCCGCGCCGTTCGGTGAACAAAGGTGGCCGAGGAACGGGCGTCCGGCGGTCTTCCCCTGCTGCCGTTCGGTGGATCATCACTGCTGGTGGCGGGCTCCGCCGGGCCCCGTTGATCCACTCGGGTGATCTCGCGGCGGCTGCGCGGGGTGGCCCCGCGGCCGTTCCGCTGCGCGGATCGATCTCGCCACCAGCCGGTCGGGAACCGCGCCGATCCCTCCTCCGGTTCCGCGCCGGGCACCGTCCCGGACCGCGGGAGAACCCCGCGCGGCGGTGGGAACTTCCCGCGCACAGCCCCGCGGTGGGCCGATCAGCTGGTAAGACGGACAGCGGCTTTCCCCTGCGGACCTGCTGGGTTAGGCTTACCTAAGTTGGAGGTGAGCGGTGCGCGAGAGGACGACACGTCGCCCGGCCAAGCCGAACCCGGCGGAGCGGGCCCGAACGATCGCTAGACGAGGTGGCAGGGCCGCGTTGATGCCTTCCGGGGAGAGTTCGGCCCGGATCGCACCGCTGCTGCACCACGTGCATCCGGACGGCACCGCCACGGTGCTGCTCGGCGACGACCACCCGCTGGTCGCGACGGCGTGGCAGGCGCCGCGGACCGAGATCGCGGCGGTGCTGGAGGTGGCCGACCCGACCCCGGTCCAGCTGCGCGAGTCGGTGCGCGGACTGCTGTGGCTGACCGGCCAGATCCGCGTCCTGACCGGGACCGACGCCCGGGAGGACGTGCTGGCGGTCGCCGAGCAGCGCCCGGACAGCCGGCTGCTCGACGCGGGCCACGGCGCCTCGGTGCTCAAGCTGGAACCGGCGTCGCTGGTGCTGGCGGACGCGGAGGGCACCTGCTCGGTGCCCGCCGCCGAGTTCACCGCCGCCCGCCCGGATCCGTTCTGCATGTTGGAGGACGGCTGGCTGCGGCACCTGGAGAGCGCCCACCGGGACGTGGTGGGCATGCTCGCGCGGCACCTGCCGGACGACCTGCGCGGCGGGCACATCCGCCCGCTGGGCCTGGACCGGTTCGGGCTGCGGCTGCGGGTGGAGTCGGCCGACGGCGATCACGACGTGCGGCTGGCGTTCTCCGAGCCGGTGGAGACCGCGGAGTCGCTGGGCCTGGAGCTGCGCCGCCTGGTCGGCTGCCCGTTCCTGGCTGGCCAGCGCTCGGCCTGATCCCGTTGCGGCGGCGCGGGTTCCGCCGCGCCGCGCGGGTACGGTTCCGCAGGTGAGCACCTTGCGCGAGTGGCTGGTCCCGGCCCGCCCCGAGGAACCGGCCCGGCTCGCCGATCCGGCGCAGCGCCGCGCGATCGGCGTGGAGCTGGTCGTGGTGTTCGCGGTGACGCTGGGCATGTCCGGCCTGCAGAGCCTGCTGTCGCTGCTGGACGCGCTGTCCCAGCCGCAGTCGCTGGCGGACCAGGCGGTGGCGATCAACGCGCCGCAGGCGGAGGCCGGGCTGCTGGACCTGGCGCAGCAGCTGGCGAACGTGCTGCGGCTGTTCGCCTGGGGCGCGCTGGGGATCTTCCTGCTGTGGCGCGGCGGGGTCGCGCTGGCGCGGATCGGCCTGGACCGCTCGCGGCCGTGGCGGGACGCGCTGGGCGGCGCGGGGCTGGCGGCGCTGATCGGCGTGCCGGGGCTGGGGTTGTACCTGACGGCGCACGCGCTCGGGCTGAGCCTCACCGTGCAACCGTCCACTTTGGACGACGCGTGGTGGCGGGCGCCGGTGCTGGTGCTGTCGGCGTTCGGGAACTCGTTCGCCGAAGAGGCGCTGGTGGTGGCGTACCTGCTGACCCGGTTGCGGCAGCTGGGCTGGTCGGAGAACCGCTCGCTGTGGGCGTCGGCGGTGCTGCGCGGCAGCTACCACCTGTACCAGGGCTTCGGCGGGTTCGTCGGGAACGTGGTGATGGGCCTGGTGTTCGGCCGGGTGTGGCAGCGCGCGAACCGGTTGTGGCCGCTGGTGGTCGGGCACGCGCTGATCGACGTGGTGGCGTTCGTCGGTTACGCGGCGCTGCGCGGGAAGGTCGGCTGGCTCCCCTGACGGCCCCGCCCGGCGAACGGCCCACCCGTCCGGCCCGGTCGGGCGAACGGGCCGTCCGCCCGGCGGTCGGCGGGTCGATCCGAGTCGTCGACGGTGGACAACGGATCGCCCTTCCGGTGGTCGTTCAGCGCAACGTTCGATGTTTTTCACGCGCGGGCAGCCCTGTTTTCGATCGTGACGGCTAGGCTCGATGACGTGAACCCACGCGCGAGCGAACCGCACGTGCGCAGCGAGGTCGGCCCGCTGCACACCGTCCTGCTGCACCGCCCGGGCGACGAGCTCAAGCGGCTCACCCCGCGCAACAGCGACCAGCTGCTGTTCGACGCGATCCCGTGGGTGGACCGCGCGCAGGCCGAGCACGACGCGTTCGCCGAGGTGTTGCGCTCCCGCGGCATCGAGGTGGTGCTGCTGCACGAACTGCTGGTGGAGACCCTCGCGGATCCGCGGGCGCGGGCCGCCGCGGTGCACAGCGCGGTGGACGAGCGCGAGCTCGGCACCGACATCGCCGACGTGCTCCGCTCCCACCTGTCCACAGTGGACGAGAAGGCGCTGGCGGGTGCGCTGATCGCGGGCATGACCTTCGAGGAACTCCCCGCCGCGGAAGGCGATTCGCTGGTGCGCCGGATGCACCTGCCGCACGACTTCGCGCTCACCCCGTTGCCGAACCTGCTGTTCACCCGCGATTCCTCGGTGTGGGTGGGAGATCGCGTCGCGGTCGCCTCGCTCGCGATGCCCGCGCGCCGCCGCGAATCGGCGATCACCGACCTGATCTACGCCTACCACCCGCGGTTCTCCCGCTCCGGCCGCGCGTACGGCGCGCACTCCGCGCCGGTGGAGGGCGGGGACGTGCTGCTGCTGGCGCCGGGCGTGGTCGCGATCGGCGTCGGCGAGCGCACCACCCCGGCAGGCGCGGAGTCCTTCGCCCGCTCGATGTTCGCCGACGACCTCGCGCACACGGTGCTGGCGGTGCCGATCACCCAGCAGCGCGCGTCGATCCACCTGGACACGGTGTGCACGATGGTCGCCGAGGACGCCGTGGTGATGTACCCGGCGATCCAGCACTCGCTGACCGCGTACTCGCTGCGCCCGCACGAGGACGGCGTGTCCGTGTCCGGCCCGGAACCGTTCCTGGAATCCGCGGCGCACGCGATGGGCATCGACCGGCTGCGCGTCATCGACACCGGCCTGGACCCGGTGACGGCGGAGCGCGAGCAGTGGGAGGACGGCAACAACACCCTCGCCCTCGCCCCCGGCGTCGTCATCGCCTACGAGCGCAACGTGGAGACGAACTCCCGCCTGGAGGCCGCCGGCGTGGAGGTCGTGCGCATCAGCGGCTCCGAACTCGGCACCGGCCGCGGCGGCCCCCGCTGCATGTCCTGCCCCATCACCCGCGAATCGCTGTAGTCAGGGCCGCGCCCGCTGCCGCAGTTCGAGCAGATTCCTTGCCTGCCGCCCGCATTCCGCGCAGGTCGGGTCCAGCCAGTCCACATCGGACGGTTCGACGAGCTCCGCCGAGGTGCCGCACAGCGCGCTGCGCAGCTCGCCTGCGCGCGGCGGCCGATCCGGGCTGAACCCGTGCCGCTCGCCGCGCATCGGGCGCCAGTACACGACCAGACCTGAGCTACCACCGAGCACGACGATCACCTCTCGTTCCAACGGAATCCACCGGGGAGGACGACGGCCCCGGTCCCGGCCGGTCGGGGAGGTACCGGTTCCAGGGCCGCCGCCGACGGTGACTCGGAGTGGTCTATCGTCACCGTCTGAACATGACCGTATTGCACCGCCAGGTAATTACCTAGTGATGTAAGTCGATCGTGTGTCGACTTGATCTCCGACCTGCGCATTCGACTGGGAGCACCGACATGGCACCGACCTCCCCGACCGTCGCCGCATGGGCACTGGGGCTGCGCCTGCGCGAGAAGCGGACCGAATCCGGCCTGAGCGGCGCGAAAGCGGCCGAACGCATCGGCACCGCCGCCGCTTACCTGTCCGATGTGGAGCACGGCAAGAAGACCGTCGCGGCGGAACGCCTGAACAAGATGATCGAGGTGTACGACTTCAACGCGGACGAAGCCGAAGAACTCCGAGCGCTGCGCGAAGATGCCACCGGCCGCGGCTGGTGGACCAAGTACTCGGCCCTGTTCAGCGAAGATCTCCTCCGCTTCTTCGGCTTCGAGCACGGTGCGGAGAGCATCTGCTCCCACGAGAGCGGCGTCGTCCACGGCATGCTCCAGACCGAGGCGTACGCACGAGCGATCATTGAGGCTGGCCAGGCGAACCTCCGCATGGCCGAGGTGGAGCGCCGCGTCACGAGCCGCATGCTTCGAGGCTCTCGCCTTCGCGGTGACGACCCGCTGAAGCTCACCGTGCTCATGAGCGAGGCGGTCCTCCATCAACGGGTCGGTGGGACGGAGGTGCTGCGAGAGCAACTGGAGCACTTGGTCGACATCGCCGAGGCGGATTCAGAATCCGTACAAATGCACATCATCCCGTTCGAAGCCGGTGGACATCCCGCGCTCGGCGCCTCGACGTTCCACCTGATGACCTTCCCCAGCGCGCGGCTCCCGACCTTGCTGTGGCAGGAATCCGTCACATCCACCCAGCTGGTCATGGACGGATTGACCGCACGGGAATACGACCTGGCGTTCCACGAAGCAGCGAACCTCAGCCTGAGCCGAGAAGACTCGATCACGTTGATCAAAGAGACCGCCAGGAGCCTCTAGCTTGCGGTTACAGTAAAAACATGAATCCGGCCCACGTTGCAGCCCTGCGCGAAGCACGCTGGCGAAAGTCGAGCCGAAGCAGCAGCAACTCGTACTGCGTCGAGGTCGCCGTGGCCGAGCGAGCGGTCGCGGTGCGCGACACCAAGGACCGCACCGGCGGCACGCTCGGCTTCACCCGATCCCAGTGGACGGCGTTCCTCACCTCCCTGTGAGCGACCGGATCGAGCGATCCGGCGTGCGCACCGCCCCGCGCTGCCAGGGTGGAGGCATGGGATTCGGCATCGCGCATCGGGAGGAACCGGCGTACAGCGAGTTCGGGCTTCGGGTGGAGCAGGTCCAGGTGGGCAGGAGCGACGCGCAGGTGCTCGTGCCGGTGGTGGACGGGCGGGACCTGTTCGGCGACGTGGTGCCGGTGAAGGGGATCGGGCGGGATCCGGACGACCTGCTCGGGCGGCACGGCCCCCTGCTGCCGACCGAATGGCCGCATCCGCCGCCGACGACGCTGCTGTGGCGCTGCGACTGCGGCGTTGAAGGGTGCGGATTCGCCAGTGCGCGGATCGAGCACGACCGGTTCAACAATGATTACGACCACGTGGTGTGGACCGATTTCACGCTGCACTGCCTCGGCGATGCCGAGCCTCCGCGAGAACTGCGGTTCCGCACCCGGCAGTACATCGCGGAAATCGTGCGCCTCCACGCCGACCGCACGTGGGAGACCGAACTGCGGCGCACCGCGCGGGAAGTGGCCACGGCGCTCGACGGCGATCCCGCGATCCTCGGGCAGTGGGACTGCGCCCTGCGGTGGGCAAAGCCACACGAACGCGCCGGCCAGGTATCCGTGCTGGTTACGGACGGTTCAGCCGAGTACTCGACGAGATACGACGGCGCCGCGGGCGCGGCGGAGATCATCTCCCGACTGCGCGCCACCGACCCGCGCGAGAGCGCCGAGCGCACCTACTCCAGACCCGGCTGAATCCACTTAGGATTGCCTTGCCGAAATAAGGCAAAGTAAACTTAACCAAGGTTCGGCGAACATTTCCAAGGGTTACCTGACGAATTGCGAGGTGTCAATTGGAGCGTATTCTTCATGCCATGCCCACCACCGCAAAGAAGATCCAGCCCCGCGAATCCCGATTCCACCAGCTGCTGCAGGACCAGGTGCGCAACGAGCTCACCGCCTCGCAGCAGTACCTCGCGGTCGCGGTGTGGTTCGACAACGAAGACCTGCCCCGGCTGGCCGCGCACTTCTACCGCCAGTCGATCGAAGAGCGCAACCACGCCATGATGATCGTGCAGTACCTGATGGACAACGACATCAAGGTCGCCATCCCGTCCATCGAAGAGGTCCGCAACGACTTCACCGAGACCCGGGAGCTCGTCGCCCTCGCCCTGGAGCAGGAGCGCGAGGTCACCCAGGAGATCGTGACGCTGGCCAAGGCCGCCCGCGACGAAGGCGACTACCTCGGCGAGCAGTTCCTCCAGTGGTTCCTCAAGGAGCAGGTCGAGGAGGTCTCGCAGATGTCCACGCTGCTGGCCGTCGTCGACCGCTCCGGCGGCAACCTGTTCGACGTGGAGAACTTCCTCGCCCGCGAGACCGTCGGCGACGAGGGCGCCGACCCCACCGCGCCGCCCGCCGCGGGCGGAGCGCTCTGAGCTGACCGCACCCACCACAGCGGCCGACGGCCCCCTGCTCACCCGAGCCGGGGGCCGTCGCGCGTTCCGGGTCAGCCCGGGTCGGACGGTTCGGTGGACGGCTCCGTCGGTTCCGACGTCGGTTGCGGCTCGGACGGTTCGGACGGCTCCGCGGACGTGGACTCCGGTTCCGAGGTGACCTCCCGCAGGATCGACAACCGCTCGTCCTCGGCGTCCTCCGCCGGATCGCCCCGCTCCGGCGGCGACCAGCGCGGCACCCAGCCGCCGCCCGGCGCCGGATCCGCGGGCACCGGCGGGGACGTCGGCAGCGGGATCGGGGGCTGCACCGGCGAGGTCGACGACGTGCTCACCACCGGCGCCACCACCGGGCGCACCGGCCCCGGATCCGGCCGCGCCACCAGCACCGCTCCCCCGCCGAACAGCACCCCCATCGCCAGCACCCCGCCCACCGCGGCCAGCGTCGTCTGCCGCTTGCGCCGCCGGCGCGCGCCCGCCACCAGCGACCACTCGGCGCCCGTGCGGACCGGCACCTCCAGCCGGTCGTCCGCGAACATCCGGCGCAGCTCGTCGTCGAGGTCGCCCATCACATCCCACCGCCCTCGAACACCGGACCGAGCCTGCGGCGCAACGTGGCCAACGCCTTGCTGGCCTGGCTCTTCACCGTGCCCGCGCTGACGCCGAGGGTCTCGGCGATCTCCGCCTCCGACAAGCCCTCGTAGTAGCGCAGCACCACCACGGCGCGCTGCCGCGGCGGCAACCCGCGCAGCGCCTGCCACAGCGGCTCGTTCTCCAACCGATCCGGCGACTCCACCGCGGGCACGTCCGGGAACTCGGCCAGCAACGTCTCCCGGCGGATCCGCCGCCACCGGCTCACGTGCGCGTTCGCCATCGCCTTGCGCACGTACGCGCGCGGCTCCTCGCACTGCTGCCGGATCCTCGCCCAGCGCGCGCCGACCTTCTCCAGCACCGTCTGCACCAGATCGGCCGCGTCGTGCGGGTTCCCCGTCAACGCGTGGCCGTAGCGCATCAAGCCCGGCAGGGCGACGCGCACGAACTCCGCGAAATCGTCCTCCGTCGCCATATCCCCTTGCAGTGCCGGGCGCGACCAGCCCACCGAGGCCTCCGACGAGGCGCGCACGGCAGGCATGTGAGCGGTCACGCCGCCTCCCCTCCCCGGGCTTTCGCTGCGGAGAGGACACGCGAGGCCGGGGCGCGCGGTTGCCGGAACGAGGCCTATTCACTCGAACGGCCCAGCGCGCTCCCGGCCGGGGAACCGCGTCAGCGCAAGGTGACCTGGCGGCCGCGCAGCCCGTCGCGGGACCGGCGCTCGGTCGCGTCCAGCGGCGAGTCCTCCAGGGACTCCAGCGCTTCCGCCAACCGGCGGCCCAGCGCCGCGGCCGGCTCGTTCCACTCCCGCGGGTGCTTGTCCCGGTCCAGGTCCCACACCGGCACCAGCACGCCGTGCGCGCGGAACGAACCCGCGAACCGGCTGTCCTCGTCCAGCGCCAGCTCACCGCGCGCCGACAGGCGGGCCAGCGCGGCCAGCAACTTCTCCTCCGGCTCCGGGCGCACCCAGCGCAGGTGCGCCTTCTCGCCCGGGTCCACCCAGTACGCCGAGCGCGCGCCCTCCGCGGTCAACCGCTCCGTGGGCATGATCGCCGCGTTCGCCCGCTCCAAGGACAGCGCGACCTCGCCGGTCGCCTCGGTGCCCTCCGGCAGCCACCACGCGAAGTCCTCGTGCAGCTGGACGTCCAGCTCCGCAGCCGGGTCGAGCAGGTCCTGCAGGCGCGTCCGGACCTCCGCCTGCGCCGGCTCCGGGCCCACCACCGGCAGCGACTGGCCCGGCTCCGCCTGCTGCACCCACTCGATCGCGCGGGCCAGGTCCCGGCTCAAATCACCCGAACGGGTCTGCACCTGGAGGCCGATGAACGCCTGCCCGTCCGTGCGGCGCACCGCGGCCGCCGCCATCGGCAGCACCGACGCGACCGTCACCTCCGGGCCGGACAGCAGCGGCAGCCGTGCCGTCGCCGACGGCACGAACTCGCGCAGCGCGACCAGATCACCCTCCGCGGCGAGTCCCTCGAAAGGCCTGGTCACGATCACATCGGTGGCGCCGCCCGCCTTGCCGTGGCACGCCTTGTAGCGCTTCCCCGACCCGCACGGGCAAGGCTGCCTCGGGCCGACGGCGCCCTCAGCTCGCTGGGACGGGGTGGCCGTACGCTTCGACACTCGAAGCCTCCTCGCAGCTGTGACAAGACCCACCGACGCTATCGAGCCGCCACCGCGACCGACGTCCCGGGTCAGCCGCCCGACAACCGCAGCCGCGTCGCACCCGGCCGGTTCGTCGCCACGAACCGCACCCCCGCGCGGCGGCACAGCTCCACGTCCGCCGGGTCGTCCACCGTCCAGCAGTAGGTGTCCCGGCCCCGCGCCGCCCACCGGCCCGCCAGCTCCGGGTCCCGGCGCAGCAACCGGATGCTCGGGCCCGCCAGGTCGGCCCAGCGCGGCAGCTCCCCCGCCCGCGCCGCGCGCGACGCCCGGTCGAACAGCAGCACCGTCGGCACGCCCGGCGCGTCCGCCCGGAACCGGCGCACCGCCGCCGACGAGAACGACATCATCACCACCGGCGACTCGTCCTTGTGCGCGGGCGCCGACACGCCGTGCCGGGCCAACGCCGCCGTCAACTTCGCCTCCACCAGGCCCGCGTAGCGCACCGGGTGCTTCGTCTCCGCGAACAACCGGATCCGCCTGCGCTGCGCGCGCACCAGGCCCAGCAGGTCGTCGAAGGTCAGGATGCGGCGCTGCGCGGCGCCCACCGCCGCGCTCGCCCGCGGCTCGAACACCAGCTCGTCCGCCGACTCCGGCAGCTCGTGGTGCCAGTGCGCGAAGTCGAAGCGGGACATCGCGGGCAACGTCAACTCGCTCACCACGCCGCGGCCCGAGGAGGTGCGGTCCACCCGGCGGTCGTGCACGCACACCAGGTGTCCGTCCCGCGTGACCCGGACATCGCACTCCAGCGCGTCGGCCCCCTGGTCCAGGGCCACCTGGTAGGCGCCGAGGGTGTGCTCGGCGCGTTCCGCCGACGCACCGCGGTGCGCGACGACCTGCGGGGAACCCATGCCGGGCATTATCCCGACCGCCCGCCCGAGCCCACCACGCCGGAGGCCCGCCAGGTGAACGGGCCATCCACCCGGTACGGCTGGACGAGTGGGCCACTCACCTGGTGGGGCTTCTGGTGGGTCGTTCGCCTGCGGTCAGATCAGCGGGGGGCGTCCGCCGGCCGAGCCGCGCGCGGCGGTTCCGGGGCACCGCGGACGCCGACGACGCGCGGGCGCGCCAGCAGCGTCGGGTCCGACGGCACCAGCAGGTTCGTCACGTACGTGATCACCCGCATCGCCAGCACCGCGCACGCGGCCGCCGCCACGTCCGCCCAGAAGTGCAGCACCACGCCGTCCGCCATCGCCTGCACGCCGTCCCGGAAGCCCCACAGCAGCGCGGCCCAGCCCAGCAGCAGGCTCAACGCCCACGAACCCCACCACCACCCGACCAGCCGCGACGGCCGCGGACGCTCCGCCGCACGACGCGCACCGGCCGCCACCAGCACCCCGTGCTCCAGCTCCGCCAGCGCCGTGCCCGGCGCCACCAGGTTCCAGCCCGGTACCAGGACGCCCGCGACGACCTGCCACTCCGGGCGGCGCGGCACCACCTCCAGCTGCCGCGCCGACGCGCGCCGCGCCCACACCAGCCACAGCACCGCGAACACCCCGCTGGTCGCGCCGAGCAGCCAGCTCAGCACGCCCGACGTCACCACCAGCGTGTCCGACAGGTCCAGCGCCACCTTCGACAACGCCGAACCGCGGCTCATCAGCAGCAGGCCGTACCGCCAGGCCTCGGCCACCGCCGCCACGCCGGACACCGCCGCCATCAGCCACAACGCAGACCACGACATCGCCGACAGCCACGTCACCCGCTGCACCGGGTCGACCTGCGGGCGCGTCGGCAACGCCAACGGCCACCGCCAGCCCAGCAGCGGAAAACCCCAGCGGGGGACGCCCGGGTAGGACGGCGGGCCCGAATAGCGGGCCGGTGGGCGCGCGCGGCGCCGCGGCCGCAGGCCACCGGGCGGAGTGGCCACCCACTCCACCCGCAGGCCCGATCCGGCCGGGCGGTCCGGCGGCGTCGTCACAGCACGATCGGGTCGGCGCCGGGCTCGTCCGACACCACCGGGCGGCCGATCGCCGACCAGCCGTTCATGCCGCGCTCCACGTTCACCGCGTCCCAGCCGTTCGCGTTCAGGTAGGCCGTGACCCGCGCGGACCGGCCGCCGGAGCGGCACACCACGTAGACCTGGTCGGCCTCGGGGATCTCGTCGAGGCGCTGCGGCACCTCGTTCATCGGGATGTGCAGCGCGCCCGGGGCGTGGCCCGCGGCCCACTCGTCGTTCTCCCGCACGTCCAGCAGCACCGACTTCGCGTCCGGCAGCTCGGCGGGCAGCTCCTCCGGCGGCACGCCGGGTACTTGCATCGGGGTAGTCACGGACCCGATGCTGCCACGCCGCCCAGGCGATCAGTGCTGCGGGGTGGACTTCTCGGCGCCCGCCCCGGTGAGCGAGCGGACCTCCATCTCCGCGTACTTCGCCGCGTTGTGCGGCTCCTTGCTCAGGACGGTCCCGAGGTAGCCGAGCAGGAAGGACACCGGGATCGAGATCAGCCCGGGGTTCTTCAGCGGGAACCACGCGAAGTCCAGCGCCGGGAACATCGCCTCCTCGTTGCCGCTCACCGCGGGCGAGAACACGATCAGCACGATGGTCACCGCGAGCCCGCCGTAGATGCTCCACAGCGCCCCGGTGGTGTTGAACCGCTTCCAGAACAGCGAGTACAGCAGCGTCGGCAGGTTCGCCGAGGCCGCGACCGCGAACGCCAGCGCCACCAGGAACGCCACGTTCTGCCCGTTCGCCGCGATGCCGCCGAGGATCGAGACGATGCCGATCACCACCGCGGTGATCCGCGCGACCTTCACCTCCTGGTTCTTGTCGTCGACCTTCCCCTTCTTGAGCACGTTCGCGTAGATGTCGTGCGCGAACGATGCCGAAGCGGTGATCGTGAGGCCGGCGACGACGGCGAGGATGGTCGCGAACGCGACCGCGGAGATGAACCCGAGCAGCAGCGGGCCGCCCAGCTGCAGCGCCAGCAGCGGTGCCGCCGAGTTCACGCCGCCCGGCGCGTCCTTGATCGCCTCGGGCCCGACCATGGCCCCGGCGCCGTAGCCGAGCACCAGCGTGAACAGGTAGAACAGCCCGATCAGCCAGATCGCCCACACCACGGAGCGGCGGGCTTCCTTCGCGGTGGGCACCGTGTAGAAGCGCATCAGCACGTGCGGCAACCCTGCGGTGCCGAGCACCAGCGCGATGCCCAGCGAGACGAAGTCGAGCCTGCTGGTGCTGCTGGCCCCGTACTGCGCGCCCGGGTTGAGCAGCTCCTCACCACCGGCACCGGCCCGCTCCACGGCGGCCCCGAGCAGCCCGGACAGGTTGAACCCGTAGTGGCCGAGCACCCAGAGGGTCATCACGAACGCGCCCGCGATGAGCAGCGCGGCCTTGATGATCTGCACCCAGGTGGTGCCCTTCATGCCACCGACCAGCACGTACAGGATCATCAGCGCGCCGACGACGGCGATCACGATGGCCTGCTGGCCCTTGCTCTCGATGCCGAGCAGCAGCGCGATGAGCCCGCCGGCGCCGGCCATCTGGGCGAGCAGGTAGAAGAACGAGACCGCCAGCGTGGACAGCGAGGCGGCGGTGCGCACCGGGCGCTCCCGCATCCGGAAGCTGAGCACGTCGGCCATCGTGTAGCGGCCGGTGTTGCGCAGCAGCTCCGCGACCAGCAGCAGCGCCACCAGCCAGGCGACGAGGAAGCCGATCGAGTAGAGGAACCCGTCGTAGCCGTACACGGCGATGGCCCCGGCGATGCCGAGGAACGACGCCGCCGACAGGTAGTCACCGGAGATCGCGATGCCGTTCTGCGGCCCGCTGAACGCCCGGCCCGCCGCGTAGTAGTCCGAGGCGGTGCGCGTGTTGCGGCTGGCGCGGAACACGATGACCAACGTGACCAGCACGAACAGCCCGAAGATGCCGATGTTGAGCCACCGGTTGGACGCGGTGTCGGTCTGCTGCGCGAGGAACGGGTGGGCGGCCTGGAGTGTGGTCACCGCTGCTCTCCTTCGACGCGTTCGCGGATCTGCTCGGCGACCGGGTCCAGGTTCTTGTTGGCGTACCGGACGTAGAGCGTCGTGATGAGGAAGGTGGAGACGAACTGCAGCAGCCCGAGCACCAGGCCCACGTTGATGTTGCCGATGAGCTTGATGCTCATGAACCCGTGCGCGTAGTCGGCGAGCAGGACGTAGACCAGGTACCAGACGAGGAAGATCGCCGATACCGGGAAGACGAATGTGCGCAGCCGTTGCCGGAGCGTGGCGAATTCGGGGCTGTTCTGCGCGGCCGCCCAGGTCTCGGCGTCGATGGCGGGACCTGGGTCGCCGCTGGCGCTGGGGTCGCTGCCGGGGCTGGGGTCGCTCTGGCCCGTGGAGCTCACGGTTGTCCTCCTGGGTAGGAGAGGTCGCGCCCGCCGGCGACGTGTGACCTCTATCTCCTGTCGACGCGCGAACGCTACGTAGTTCGTCCGAATCTGGAAAGACCCCGAACGTGGATTGATATCAATCCGCTGGGTGACCGAAGCGCCGACAAATCCCTGATTATGACACGTGGAGTGACCCCTGTCACGCCAACTACCCGTACGGCCCAATGCGAGACTCGGCAGGTCAGCGAGACGCCCGACCGGCCACCCGGACGAACCGGACGCGACGGCGCGGAGCGGCGCGCACCGGCCGCCCATCGCACGCGGTGAACACCGGGGAGCCCGGTCCCGAGACCACATTCGCGCTGATCACCGGACCGGGGGCACCACCACCGGTCGCCGGGCGCCCGCCGCCGACGCACCGCACCGCCGAACGAGCTGATCCGATCGGGCTAACGCCGGTGCCGACCGCCGGAATCCTTGCTCGGCACGGGCTTGCGCACCCGCCGATCGTCCTGAAAACCCAGCCGGTCCGGCGCGTGCATGCGCAGCATCACCCGGGACACGCCCTCCGGAAGCTGCCGCTTGGTGCCCGCGCTGACCAGCACCATCACCAGGAACGCCACCGGGACGCTCACCAGGGCCGGCTGTTGCACCAGCTCCGCCAGCACCCCTTCGCCGCCCGGACGCAGCGCTCCCACCACCAGCGCCGCCAGCACCAGCGCGCCGCCCGCCACCAGACCGGCCGCCGCGCCGAACGCCGTCAGCCCGCGCCACCACACCCCCAGCACCAGCAGCGGGCAGAACGTCGACGCCGCCATCGCGAACGCCAACCCGATGCTGCGCGCCAAGTCCTGCTCCGCCACCAGCAGCGCCAGCACCATCGGCACCGCCGCCGAGGCGAGCAGCAGCAGCGGCATGTGCCAGCCCCGCACCCGCTGGAAGTTCGACGACACCACCCCGGACAGGCTCACCACCAGCCCGGACGAGGTCGACACGAACGCCGCGAACGCGCCGGCCGCCGTCAACGACGTCAGGACCCCGCCCGGCCAGCTGCTCAGCATCGCGTTCGGCAGCAGCAGCACCGCGGCGTCCGTCTGCCCGGTGACCAGCAGCTTCGGCACGAACAACCGGGACAGCAGCCCCAGCACCGTCGGGAACAGGTAGAAGGTGCCCAGCAGGACCAGCACGAACAGCGCCGTGCGCCGCGCACCGTGCCCGCTCGGATTCGTGTAGAAGCGCACCAGCACGTGCGGCAGGCCCATCGTGCCCAGGAACGTCGCCACCAGCAGCGAGTACGTGCCCACCAGCGAAGCCGAACCGGAGCCGGACGGGTGCAGCCACGAGCCGTTGTCCGGTTCCGCCTCGGACACCACCGGAACCGCCGCGCCCGCCTCGAACGAGAGGGTGCTGCCCGCGTCGACCGCGTACTCCCCCGGCGGGACCCAGGTGTTCGCCTGCCCGTTCGGCTGCAACGGGCCGCCCGGCGACTCCCGCGGCGCGTCCACCAGCACCCAGGTCGGCTCGACGACCCGCAAGGTCACCGGCGTCTCGACCTCCACCGCGGTCCGGGTCTCGAACACCGGTCCCGGCTCGTTCAACCGGTCCGCCGAACCGCCCAGCAGGAACACCCCGAACAGCACGAACGCCGGCGCCGTGATCGCGAACAGCTTCAGCCAGTACTGGAACGCCTGCACCAGGGTCACCGCGCGCATGCCGCCGCTGAACACGCTCGCCAGCACCACCGGCAGCAGCGCCACCGCGCCCACCCAGGCGGGCAGCTCGGTGAGCACCGCGAACGTCAACCCGGCCGCCTGGAACTGCGGCACCAGGTACAGCCAGCCGATCAGCACCACGAACGCCGTGGTCAACCAGCGCAGCCAGGGCGAATCCAGCCGCACCACCGCGAAGTCCGGCACCGTGTAGGCCCCGGACCGGCGCAGCGGCGCCGCCACGAACAACATCACCGCCAGGTAGCCGGAGGCGAACCCGATCGGGTACCAGAGCGCCTGCGACCCGTCCTTGAGCACCAGCCCGGCCACGCCGAGGAACGACGCCGCGGACAGGTACTCGCCGGAGATCGCGGCCGCGTTGCGTTCCTCCCGCACCAGGCGCCGCGCGCGGTGCAGGTCCGAGGTGGTCCGGGCGTGGCTCGACCCCCACACGCCGATGGCGAAGGTCGCCGTCACCACGACGGCGATACCGCCCAACGCCCAGAACACGGAGATCTCCGGCACCGCCGAGCCCCGCTACCGCTCGATCATGTGCAGGAAATCGCGCTCGTGCCGAGCCGCTGCCCGCGAGTACCAGAAGCCGAGCAGCACCATGAACGGGTAGGGCAGCACCCCGAGGACCAACCAGGGCAACCGGATTCCGGCGATCACCATGTCTCCCAGCGACGGCAGCACGTGGAACAGCAGCGGCAGGCCGAACAGCCCGGCCCCGAGCAGACCCGTCATCAGCAGTGCGCTCCGCAGCTGGGCGCGCACCAGGTAACTGACCAGCACTTCGCCGACGCTGGTCTGCTCCTCCAGCTCCATGATCGTACGGGCCACCGGCCTGCTGCGGCGGCGATCGGAGAGAACGACGCGCTGCCTGCGGGGACGGCGGCCGCCTGCGGCGGTCGCCGGTTGTTCCGGCGTCATGCCCGACCGGCCGGGCGGCGGGGCGCGCTCATCCCTGCGACCCCCAGCCCTGTCTCGGCGCGCGCACCAGCCGGTCCTTGAGCTCCCGGGTGTGGCGCCTGCTGACCGGCAGCTCCTTCGGCTCGCCGCCGCCGAGCAGCACCGAGTAGCCGGACGAGGACATCCGCAGCTCGGTGACCAGCGTCATCGACACCAGGTACGAGCGGTGGATGCGGATGAAGTTGGCGTCCGCCCAGCGCTCCTCCAACTGCGCCAGCGGGATCCGCACCAGGTGCGAGCCGCCGTCGGTGGTGTGCAGCCGCGCGTAGTCGCCCTGCGCCTCCACCCAGCGGACCGTCTTGCGGGAGACCATCTTCGTCGTGCCTGCGAGTTCCACCGGGATCACCTCGTCCTCGTCGGCCGCGGCGGGGAGTTCCGCGGCCGTGGCGTCGGCCCGGCCACCGGCGGCGCGTTCGGCCTTGCTGCGCTCGATGTTGCGCAGCGCCCGGTCCACCCGGTCCGCGTCGGCGGGTTTCATGATGTAGTCCAGCGCGCCCACCTCGAACGCCTCCAGCGCGTTCTCCTCGTGGCCGGTGATGAACACCAGCGAGGGCGGCTGCTTGAAGGCGTTGAGCACCCTGGCGAGTTCCATGCCGCTGAGCCCCGGCATCGAGACGTCGGCGAACACCGCGTCCACCACGGAGTCCTCGCCGTCCCGGGACCGCAGCTGGTCGTCGCTGCGCAGCAACCGCAACGCCTCCGCGGCGTCGAACGCGGTGAGCACCCGGCCCACCCGCGGGTTGTTGCCGAGCAGGAACTTCATCTCGTCCAGCCCGGCCATCTCGTCGTCCACCGCCAGCACCACCAGTCCCGTGGTGCCGACCTGCGCGCTCGTGTCCGGTTGAATACTCACTGTAACGCCAATCCTGCCGCGCCGGGTGGCGCACTGTCCACGATCAGGTTTCTCGGCTCGGTGCGCCACGACGGCGTCGTCGCGGAGCCCGGCTCGCACGTGCGGCGTTGCCGAGGGATGCCGTGGCAGCCGCTGCGTCGATCATCGTGGCATCACTCGGCCGAGCGACACAGGCCACGCCGCGAGCCACGGCTGAGTGAGGTGTGTCACGCCGCCGGATCAACGTACGGTGCGCACCCGGGCAGGACTGCGGCGGGGTCGGGGGGGGGGGGGGGGGGGGGGGGGGGGGGGGGGGGGGGGGGGGGGGGGGCGCCCCCCCGGGCGGTCACAGCCCGAAGCGGGACCACTGGGCGCGCTGCTCCAGCGCCTCCACCAGGGAGGACGCCGAGGCGCCGAGACCCAGCCGGGTGCCGGGGGCGCTGCCGCTGAGCCGGGCCAGCAGCGGCTTGCGCGGTTCGACGTCCACGATGTGCGCCTTCGGGAACCGCTCCGCGACGATGCCGCGCAGCGTGCCCAGACCGTCGACGAGCCCGAGCTCCTTCGCCTTCGCGCCGGTCCACACCTCGCCGGTGAACAGGTCGGCGTCGGCGAGCTTGCCCCCGCGCCGCTCCCGCACCCAGTCGGTGAACTGGTCGTGCAGCTCGGTCTGCAGACCGTGCAGCCAGCGCACGTCGTCGTCCTTCTCCGGGCTGAACGGGTCGAGCCGCACCTTGTTCTCGCCCGCGGTGTAGACCCGGCGCTGCACGCCGATGCGCTCCAGCAGCCCGTCGAGCCCGAAGCTAGCGCTCACCACGCCGATGGAGCCGACCATCGAGGTGCGGTGCGCGTAGATCTCGTCGGCGGCGCACGCCAGCCAGTACCCGCCGGACGCGGCCACGTCCTCGCAGAACGCCAGCACCGGCACCTTCTTCTCCGCCGCCAGCTGGCGGACCCGGTCCGCGACCAGCGCCGACTGGGTCGGCGCCCCGCCCGGCGAGTTGATCGACAGCACCACCGCGGACAGCCGGTCGTGCCCGAACGCGCGGCTCAGCGCCGACTCGGTGGTCTGCAGCGAGATGGTGCCGCGGTTCATCGGGCTCGGCGTCGGCGTGATCGTGCCGTGCAACTTGACCACCGCCACCACCGGTCCGCGTTCGGCCCGCTCGGCCAGCTTCGGCGGCAGCTTCGAGGCGAGCTTGCCGGTCAGGACGTCGGTGAACTTCTGCGGTGCGTTGTCGTTCATGCCCCGACGTTACCGGCTCGGCGGGCCCGCCGACGGGCTCCGGAAGCGGCCGGCGGGACCGTTCGCACCAGGTGAACGGCCCGTCCGGGCGCGGGTCCGGGACTGGGCTGGACGCGGCGGCTGGGCTGCGTGGATCAGCGGCTGGGCTGGGCGGGTCAGCGGCTGGGCTGCGTGGATCAGCGGCTGGGCTGGGCGCTCGCGCCCGGGGCCGGCTCGTCGAAGGCGGCCACCGGCAGCGGGAGCACGCCGGGCGCGAACTTCGGCACTCGCATGATCACCTTCATGCCCGCGTTCTCCGCCGTCTCCACCACCAGGCCGTAGTCGTCGCCGAACGTGGCCCGCATCCGGTTGTTGATGTTGCCGAGGCCGACGTGCGCGCCGGTGAGGTGCGCGTTCGCCAGCTCCGCGTCCAACCGGTTCGGGTCCATCCCGATGCCGTCGTCGTCGACGCTGATCAGCGCCTCGGAGCCGCGGTCCTCGGCCACCACCGACACGGTGCCGCCGCCCGGCTTCGTCGCCAGCCCGTGCCGCACCGCGTTCTCCACCAGCGGTTGCAGCGCCAGGAACGGCACCACCACCGGCAGCACCTCCGGTGCGATCTTGAGCTGCACCTTCAGCCGGTCCGGGCCGAACCGGGCGCGCTCCAGGATCAGGTAGCGGTCGATGTTGCGGATCTCGTCGGCCAGCGTCGTGTAGAGGCCGGTGGAGCGGAACGAGTAGCGGGTGAAGTCGGCGAACTCCATCAGCAGGTCGCGGGCCTGCTCCGGGTCGTTGCGGATCTGCGAGGAGATGGTGTTGAGCGCGTTGTAGATGAAGTGCGGCGAGATCTGCGCCCGCAGCGCCCGCACCTCCGCGCGGGCCAGCTTCTCCTTCGACTCCTGCAGCTCGGCGAGCTCCAGGTGGGTGGACACGTGGTGCGCGACCTCGCTGGCCGCGCGCAGCAGCCGCTTCCGGTCTCCACCGCTGATGATCACCAGCGCCCCGCGGATCTCCCCGGACACCTCCAGCGGCACCACGACCCCGTACCGCATCAGGCAGGGGCGCTGGTCGCACAGCAGGTCGGTGTGGTCGATGTACTCGCGCTTGCCGTCGCGGAGCGTGACCTCGATCTTGCCGCGCAGGTCCGCGTAGTGCTGGTTCGCGTCGCCGTCCCAGCTCAGCAGGGTCGCGTCCGCGTCCACCACGCCCACCGCCACGCAGGAGAGCAGTTCGCGCAGGTGGGGGGCGGTCTTGTCCGCCGACTCCTGCGTCATGCCCGCGCGCAGGAACGGCGCGGCACCCGTCACGTGGTGCAGCGCCGTCAGCATCGCGTCCTCCACCGAGGTGCTCACCCGGCGCGAACGGCACAGCAGCACGAACATTCCGAGCACGGCGAGGGCGGCGAGCGCGGTCAGCACGGTCCGCTCGGTCAACAGCTCCGGCACGTCCACCAGTATTCGTCCCAGGCACGCGGGGAATCAAGAACGCTACGCCGGGTAGCCGGATCCGAGCGGTGAACGGTGCTCACCGACTCCGTTCGGACCTGTCGGCTGCGCCGGACGCACCGGACCGGCGGTCACTTCAGCAGCCGCGACATCCGCCGGTCCGCCAGCCGCTTGCCGCCGGTCTGGCAGGTGGGGCAGTACTGCAGCGAGCGGTCCGCGAACGACACCTCCCGCACCAGGTCACCGCACACCGGGCAGGGCAGGCCGGTCCGCCCGTGCACCCGCAGCCCGGAGCGCTTCTCCGCCTTCAGCCGCGCGGCGTCCCGGGAGCGGTCGACGGCGTCGGACAGCACCTCCCGCAGCGCGGCGTGCAGCCGCCGCACCGCGTCCTCGCCCAGCTTCCCGGCGGTGGCGAACGGGGACAGCTTCGCGCGGTGCAGCACCTCGTCCGAGTAGGCACCGCCGACGCCGGCCAGCCGCGACTGGTCGGTGAGCACCGTCTTCACCCGCTCCGAGCGCCCGGCGAGCACCGCGGCGAACTCCTCCTCGGTGATGCCGAGGGCATCCGGACCGAGCTTCGCGATGCCGGGCACCTCGGCGGGGTCGTGCACGATCCACGCGGCGAGCCGCTTCTGCGTGCCCGCCTCGGTGAGGTCGAAACCGGGTCCGTCGAGGTGCACCCGCATCGCGATCGGCCCGCGGCCCGGCTTCGGCGGGGCGGGCGCGAGCGCGTCGGACCAGCGCAGCCAACCGGCCCGCGCCAGGTGCACCACCAGGTGCAGGCCGTCGCAGTCCAGGTCCAGGTACTTGCCGCGCCGGTCCGCGCCGGTCACCACCCGGCCGACCAGCGCGGTGTGCGGCGGGTCGGCGGTCTTGAGCACGCTCATCGAGGCCACGTCGACCCGGGTGACGGCGCGCCCCGCGGCGACGTCCCGCAGGTGCCGCGCCAGCGCTTCGACTTCCGGCAGCTCAGGCACCCCACCAGTCTGCCAAGATCCGCGGCCGGGCTCACTCGGTCGGCTGCAGGGAACCGTTCATGTCGGGTTCGGCGTAGAGCTCGATCTGGCGGGCGATCTTCGCCGTCTCCTGGCGCGTGTTGAAGAAGCCGCGCTGCACGCCGACCCAGCGCTCCGGCTGGTGCTCGTCCTCGTCGCCCGGGGTCTCCGCGATGATCGTCCACGGGCGGTGCATCAACCAGCGGACCGGGAAGAACAGCACCGCGACGATCAGCAGCAGGATCAGCCAGATCGGGATGTAAACGCCCTCCGGGGTCCACAGGACGAAGGTCAGGATAAGAACAGCGAGCACGCCGAACATGAGGATCGCCGGCCCGGCGCCACCGTTCACGTCGTGCTCGAAGTCGTCGCCCGCGATCGGGTTCGACCACTCCAGGCTGGAACGCACGTTCCACAGCCTGCCGTCGGATCCCCGCACCACCCGGTTCATCGTCGCCTCCTCGCCCGGCGCCGGGCGTTCTCGGATCGTTCGTCCCAGCCGTGCCCCCGGTTCCGGCGGCAGCGCGCCGTCACCGAGCGTGCCGATACCGTATCGCGCCCGTCATCGGCCTTGAGGGTGAAACCCGGGGGCACCCGGATCATTGTCGATCACGGACGGCGAGGGGACCAGCCCCGGCCGGTTCGCCGACCGCGGAACCCGGGCCCGCGGCGCTACGGTGGGCGCCACCACCACGACCGGGGAGGACGAGATGGATCTCGACCGGGCGCGTTCCTTCCTCCGCGAGCACCACCGGGCGGTGCTGGGCACGCTGCGCGCCGACGGCACGCCGCAGCTGGTGCCCGTGCTCGTCGCCGTCGACGACCGCGGGCGCGCGCTGATCAGCACCCGGGACGGCAGTGCGAAGGTGCGGAACCTGCGGCGGGACCCCCGTGCGTGGATCTGCGTGCTGCCGGACGAGTTCTTCGGCGAGTGGATCCAGGTCGACGGCGCGGTGGAGGTGGTCGAGCAGCCGGCGGCGTTGCCGCTGCTGGAGGACTACTACCGCCGGGTCGCCGGGGAGCACGAGGACTGGTCCGCGTACCGGCGGGCGATGGCCGAGGAGCGCCGGGTGCTGCTGCGGATCGAGTTGGAACGGGCCGGTCCGAGCCGGCGGTGACCCCCCGGGAACGGCTCGCGAACGATGGGTTAGACTGTTCCCAACAGCGCTTCGAGGGGCGTGAAGATCACTCCGGTGATCGGGACTCCCGAGATCGTTGATGCGGATGTAGCGCAGCTGGTAGCGCATCACCTTGCCAAGGTGAGGGTCGCGGGTTCGAGTCCCGTCATCCGCTCGCAGAAGGCCCCGCCGGTGACGGCGGGGCCTTTTTCGTGCGTGGTCGGTCCGGTCAGTCCTCCAGCTTGAACCCGATCTTGAGCCCGACCTGGAAGTGCGCGACCTCGCCGTTCTCGACGTGGCCGCGGACTTCGGTGACTTCGAACCAGTCCACCTCCCGCAGCGTTCGCGCGGCGCGGCGCACCCCGTTGCGCACGGCGTCATCGACGCCCTGCTCGGACGTTCCGACGATCTCGGTGACCCGATAGACGTTGTCTGCCATGCCGGGATGGTCCGCACGGCCGCAGCACCCCGCAAGCTGACGGCGATCATGGGCTAGACCAATCGGGCTCAAGGTCTGGACCAATAGCGATGTGTCTGCCAACCTCATGTTGCCCGGAACGGAGCTATTAAGCCAGAAGAGTGAGACGTACTTTTTGCGACACCGATTCAGAAAGGAGCACTCCCCCATGCTCAAGAAAAGTGTGAAAAGCACGATCGGTATCGCCGCGGTCAGCATCGCCGGATTGGCGTTGCCGGTTTTCACGTCCGGAGTCGCGACCGGCCACGGATTCGTCCAGAGCCCCGCGAGCCGCCAGGAGGCCTGCTCGAACGGGACGCTGAACGACTGCGGCGCGATCCAGTGGGAACCGCAGAGCGTCGAAGGCCCGAAGGGCTTCCCCGAAGCCGGCCCCGAGGACGGCAGCATCTGCTCCGCGGGCCTGGAGCAGTTCTCCGAGCTGGACGACCCGCGCGGCGGCCAGTGGCCCACCACGGACGTCGCCGCTGGTCAAGACTTCCAGTTCCAGTGGAAGATCACGGCGGCGCACTCCACCAGCTCGTTCCGCTACTACGTCACGAAGGACGGTTGGGACCCCACCCAGCCGATCAGCCGCGACCAGCTCGAACCCACCCCGTTCGTCGACGTGGACTACGGCGGCGCCCAGCCGCCGAACACCTACACCCACGACGGGAAGATGCCGGAAGGCAAGTCCGGCAGGCACGCCATCGTCGGCGTGTGGGACGTCGCGGACACCGCGAACGCGTTCTACTCCTGCGCGGACGTGAACTTCGGCTGATTCGATGATCTAGAATGTCCCCGGTGCCGGGGGGGGGGGGGGGGGCGCCCCCCCCCCCCCCCCCGGGCGGCCCAAAACAACGACCGCCGAATGCAACACCCCGCCCGCGGGCCCGGGCGGCGCGGGGGGGGGGTTTTTT